>DCSW01000080.1 GCA_002325825.1 Collimonas sp. UBA1456 | reverse complement strand
TTTCGCATTTCTTACGTACCTGCAAGTACATACAAGACTACAGGCTAATATTGGTACACTTTTAATATGCCATTCATGGCCGTTCAAAATACGCTTTTCGCTATATTATTTACGCGACATTTGTACAGTTTGTATGAAAACCTGAATTACCTTAAAATCTAAAAATTTACGGCTGGATAAGATAAATATAAGAGCACATAGAGCATAGAGCACCGTCTGTTCGACATAATTCCCCATCAATGCCGCTTCAAGACCATTTACAGATAGGAATGTTGTTATGACCCACGTTGTAACCGAATCCTGCATTCGTTGTCGCTATACCGACTGCGTGGATGTATGCCCGGTTGATTGCTTCCGACAAGGCCCGAATTTCCTGGCGATTGATCCGGACGAATGCATCGATTGCGCGGTATGCGTCGCCGAATGTCCAGTCAACGCCATTTACGCCGAGGAAGATGTGCCTGAGGACCAGCAGCAGTTCATCAAACTCAATGAAGATTTATCGCGCCACTGGCCGTCGATTACCAAGACGGTTATGCCCCTGGCAGATGCCGACAAATGGAAAGACGTCAAAGACAAACTGAAATTTTTGCAACGTTAATTGCTACACTGGCCATCTTGAAAAGATGGCCAGTGTAGCAATAGTTCTAATTCATTTAGCACGGCCATTAGTGCAACCGATATGCGCCGCCTACCCGGCATACCTACCTCTGTGAGGAGGCGCCGAGTTTGACATCAAGGTCGCGTTAATTTTAATCCGAGCGTCGCAACAGCCAGGACTCAGACACAAGGCTGCGGCGTTTTTGGGGACCCAACTAAAACAGGAATCAGATCGTCGTATGGATATCAACTTCAAGCTCGATGCAGCACCCAATTCTGTCGATAACACCCCTATCGAGACAGATGCCGTCATCATTGGCGCTGGTCCGGTTGGCCTATTCCAGGTATTCGAACTCGGCCTGCTAGAAATCAAGGCGCACGTCATCGATTCGCTGCCGGTTGTTGGCGGTCAGTGCGTCGAACTGTACCCGGACAAGCCAATTTACGACATCCCGGCAGTACCAGTCTGTACCGGTCAGGAACTGACCGATAATCTGCTCAAGCAGATCGAGCCGTTCGGGCCGACCTTTCACTTCGGCCAGGAAGTCACGCTGGTATCACGCCGCGAAGACAACCATTTCGACGTCGAAACCTCAACAGGCACTCGCTTCATCACCAAGACCATTTTCATCGCCGCTGGCGTCGGTTCATTTCAGCCGCGCACCATCAAGGTCGAAGGACTTGACCAGTACGAAAATACTCAGCTGTTCTATCGCATCAAAGATCCGACTCAATTCTACGGTAAGAACCTAGTGATCTGCGGTGGTGGCGATTCGGCGCTGGACTGGGCGCTGGACCTAGTCGGCAAGGCGGAATCTGTCGTGTTGTTGCATCGTCGCGAAAAATTCCGCGCCGCGCCGGTATCGGTCGCCAAGATGAAAGCCCGGTGCGCAGCCTACGAAATGCAATTTCTGATCGGTCAAGTGACCGGCCACGAAGCCGAGGACGGCAAACTGAGCGGGATCAAAGTCACCGGCCCGGACGGTGTAACCCGCCGCCTGCCTCTGGATACGCTTCTAGTACTCTTTGGTCTGTCGCCAAGACTCGGTCCGATCGCCGAATGGAGCCTGGCTATCGAACGCAAGCAGTTAAAAGTGGTCGATACCGAAAAATTCGAAACCAACATCCCAGGCATCTTTGCCGTCGGTGACATCAACACTTATCCGGGCAAGAAGAAACTGATTCTGTCTGGCTTTCACGAAGCAGCGCTAGCCGCCTTCGGCGCCGCGCCATACATCTTCCCGGATAAGAAGATCCACATGCAATACACCACCACATCGCCGAAGCTGCACAAGATCCTGGGTGTGGAATCGCCAGTGTTAGATTAAAATTTACTGCGATAAAAAGCCGGGGATGAGATTACATGCTCGGGCCTTTTCTTACGGTTAGATTACTATGCTGCTACCGGAGCAGCTTCGCCGCCTTCTTCAGAAAGCACTGCCTTCAGCGACAGTTTCAGACGGCCGCGGTCGTCGGTTTCGAGAACCTTAACGCGCACTTGCTGGCCTTCTTTAAGATAATCGGCAACAGAATTGACGCGCTCATTGGCGATCTGGCTGATGTGCAGCAAACCATCCTTACCCGGCAATACTTGTACGATTGCACCGAAGTCCAACAGCTTCAGTACGGTACCATTGTAGACCTTGCCGACTTTAACTGAAGCAGTTAATTCTTCGATACGGCGCTTGGCTTCCTGGCCGGCAGCAGCGTCGACCGAAGCAATGGTGACCACACCTTCGTCGCTGATGTCGATCTGGGTGCCGGTTTCTTCGGTCAGCGCGCGAATCACAGCACCGCCCTTGCCAATCACGTCACGGATTTTTTCCGGATTGATCTTGATACTGATCAGGCGCGGCGCGAAATCGGACAGCTCGACTTTACCGTGCGGTACCGCTTCTTGCATCTTGCCAAGGATATGGATACGGCCTTCTTTAGCTTGCGCCAAAGCGACTTGCATGATTTCCTTGGTGATGCCCTGAATCTTGATGTCCATCTGCAATGCCGTGATACCGTCAGCTGTACCAGCTACCTTGAAATCCATGTCGCCGAGGNNCTTGATCAGGCCCATGGCGATACCAGCCACGTGCGCTTGCATCGACACACCAGCATCCATCAAGGCCAGGCAGCCGCCGCAGACCGAAGCCATCGACGACGAGCCATTGGATTCGGTGATTTCCGATACCAAGCGCACCGAGTAACTGAAATCTTCCGGTGCAGGCAAGACTGCTTGCAGCGCACGCTTGGCCAAACGGCCGTGACCGATTTCGCGGCGCTTTTGGGTACCAACACGTCCGGTTTCACCGGTGGCGAACGGTGGCATGTTGTAATGCAGCATGAAGCGGTCCGAATACCCACCCATCAGCGCGTCGATTTTTTGTTCATCACGTGCGGTGCCCAGCGTGGCCACTACCAGCGCTTGCGTTTCGCCACGGGTGAACAATGCAGAACCGTGGGTACGCGGCAGCACGCCGGTACGGATCGTGATCGGACGCACGGTACGTGTGTCGCGGCCATCGATACGTGGCTCGCCCTCGAGGATCTGCGAACGGACGATCTTGGCTTCCAGATCGAACAGGATGCCGCTGACTTTCGCCGAATCAGGTGCAGTTGCGCCGATCGATGCAGCTTCTGCTGCCAGATCCGTGTTGACTTCAGCGGTAGCGTCTTTCAGCCTGGCGGTACGGGCTTGCTTGTCTTTGATTTGGTAAGCTGCGCGCAGCTTGGCTTCACCGAAATGCGCAACGCGAGCGATTAGCGTATCATTCTTCAGTGCTGGGCTCCACTCCACTTCAGGCTTTCCGCCGTCACGTACCAACTCATGGATCGCGTCGATAACAACCTTCGATTGCTCGTGGCCGAACACAATCGCGCCGAGCATGATTTCTTCAGACAATTGCTTGGCTTCCGATTCCACCATCAGCACGGCGGTTTCCGTACCTGCAACCACCAGGTCCATCTCGGACTTGATTAATTGCGCTGTAGTTGGATTCAATATGTATTGACCGTCGATATAACCAACGCGTGCGGCACCAACAGGGCCAGCGAAAGGAATACCGGAAATCGACAGGGCAGCCGAAGCGCCAATCATTGCGGCGATGTCTGGATCGATTTCCGGATTAACCGACAGAACGTGAATGATGACTTGCACTTCATTCAGGTAACCTTCTGGGAACAATGGGCGGATCGGCCGATCGATCAGACGCGATGTCAGGGTTTCTTTTTCCGAAGGACGGCGGCCTTCACGCTTGAANNAAACCGCCTGGGATACGGCCAACTGCGTAGGTCTTTTCAATGTAATCAACGGTCAATGGGAAAAAATCTTGCCCTGGCTTGGGATCTTTGCGTGCCACGACGGTAGCCAGCACAACAGTATCTTCGATAGATACCATAACTGCGCCGGAGGCTTGACGAGCGATCTCGCCGGTTTCCAGGATCACTTGATGCGGGCCGTACTGGAATGTCTTCGTAACTTTATTAAACACGGTATATCCTTCTCATCAGTTGGGGACAGAGTAATTCGCTGCGATCTAACGCTTGCAACTCTTAAACGCTTTCTCGCAATTGTTTATTTGCCGACAGATTTTTAGGCGCTGTCGCTCACCTCACCACAGACGATTCATCGCTGACTGTTGCCAGTGAATTGCCGTCTCCTTTATCCTTACATAAGACTAACTTTTTAACACTTGCGCAGATGAGCTACAAAAAAGCCGCTGCCAAAATCAAAAAATGCCCACATCAGAGACTGATACAGGCATTTTTTCAACTTATGGACGAACCAAGGACATCGTCACGAAATATTGAAACAGGATGTCGCATAAAATAACCGAGACCAACGACGAGTCGCGCACTGACGATTACTTTCGTAGGCCAAGTTTTTCGATCAGCGAACGGTAACGATTCGTATCCTTACCTTTGAGGTAGGATAGCAGGCTCTTACGACGGTTAACCATCATGATCAGGCCGCGGCGGGAATGGTGATCCTTGGCGTGGGTTTTGAAGTGGCCGTTCAGGTCGTTGATACGGGCTGTCAGCAGCGCAACTTGCACTTCTGGGGAGCCAGTGTCGTTTTGACCGCGCGCATTATTAGTGATAATAGCGGCCTTAGCTGTTTTTTCGATAGTCATGTTTTATACCTCTTACAAGCGATGTACAGAGTAAGGGCGGACAGCCCTGGACCTTATGCACCGTGAACAACGATTAATAAATCCAATAAAATCTGGACATATTAGTAGTCTATAGCAAAATTTCTGCCGATTCAAATAATTGACGTGATGTCAACAACATTATTTTTTGAAATATTACTATAAAGTAATTTTTTCAATCCTGCTGACACTACCCGGCTGCGCCTCGCTAATGGTACCGCCGGTCAACCCTGGCGAGCCAGAGGCGCAGGTGCTGCTAAGCCTTGGAAAACTCACCTGAACTTATCAAGACGACAATAATATATTGTCAGAATATGCGCGCGGCCAGTTGGGCCAGGTGACGTATATGGCGAAAATCAGTCCCACCACAAATTGATCTCCTAAAAGCAAGTTGTTAATCCTGGAAAAATTAGCCACTATCAAGGCGGATAAGTTCAAACAGGCGGACGTACTGCGCTCCATCGGCAAGCCGTGCGAGATAGTCTACTACGACCGGGGCAAGCTGAATGGCTGGAACTATGCCTACAATGTGAGGCCGGCGTGTGGAATTTCGAGACGACCGTTTATTTCGACGGCAGCGGCATTGTTGGCAAGCTGGAAAACCGCCTGGATCCACGCTTCGACCATAGCCGATTTGGTAGGTAAGAATACATGACATATCCCTGACAGAACCCTGACAAGAAGCGCTATCCGTGATCAAATTAGCGCATCCACGCGATGTTATCAAGCACGGCTCAAGCAGCACTCCGGCCGCAAGGGAGCGACACTCGCTTCCTACACGATATTCTCAATTGCGCCAATGCTGATACCGGTGATTGCGATTGCCGGTACGGTATTCGACGAACAAGCGGCGGCGAGGGATCTTCGGTCAATTGCCAGAGCTGATCGGCGCCACCACCGTCTTTTCTGGATTGAAAGATAACCTAGACAAAATCTGGTACGTGCAGCACACTCGTTAGTTCGATTCGATGTCGTTGATACGGACGTGCTTGCTGTCGTTCTAGCTGATCCTGCTGGTGACCTCGCTGGTGATGAGCGCAGTGCTGGCCTTACTGGCAAAATATATAGGTGGCATCTGGATCAGTATGACGACAATTTTCTCGCCGCTGTCGTATCTGTTTGCATTTACCGTGATCGCCAGCCTGTTTGCCTCGATCTTTAAGATGATGCTGCAGGTCAAGCTGACGTGGCACGATGTCTGGATCGAGTTCGATCGGCATCGCTGCCCTGTTCGTTCTGGGCAAATACCTGATCGGCATCTACCTCGGCAACAGCAGCATCGCCTCAAGCTATGGGGCCACCGGTTCAGTGATTGCACTGCTGCTGTGGATTTGTTAATCGGCTCAGATTTTCTTTTTCGGCGAGCGATTCACGCACCTCTTAATAAGCGTCACTGCTTCGGCAGCCTGAAACATCTAAATCTTGTTGCAGGAAAACAACGCCTGTGAGTATCAATCAATCCTGATACGACTCCCAGCACAGAAGGCTAGGCAGCCGCGCCCACCCTATTCCTTGTCTAATCCTGATATGGCTCCAACCCGCGCTCCGACAACCGCAGGATGCGGCCGCAACGGTGCGCCAATTTGATGTCATGGGTCGCGATCACAAACGCCGTGCTCAGCGCCTGCGACAACTCCAGCATCAGATCAAAAGTCAATTGAGTAGTTGCCCAATCCAGGTTACCGGTCGGTTCATCGGCCAGCACGCAAGCCGGCTTGGTGACCAGCGCCCGTGCCAGTGCAACCCGCTGGCGCTCGCCGCCGGACAGTTCACTCGGCACGTGGAACATTCGCTCCGCCAGCTTGATTCGCGCCAGAATAGTGCGCGCCTGCTCCTGTACATCGGCACGCTTGAGGCGGCGGATCATCAACGGCATGGCGACATTATCAAGCGCTGAGAATTCCGGCAGCAAATGATTGGACTGGTAGACGAAACCCAGTGCCGTATTACGTAAATCACCACGGGCCTTTTCGCTAAGGGTGGTAAAGCCTTTGCCCAGCAGGCTGACGCTGCCGGAGGTCGGTGTATCCAGCCCGCCCAGCAGATGCAGTAAGGTTGACTTGCCCGATCCAGACGCGCCGATGATGGCCACCTGCTCGCCCTTAGCGACGTCAATATCGATACCGCTCAGCACCTTGACTGAATAGCTGCCCTGGGTAAACGTCTTGCCAAGATTGCGGCAGGACAGGACGATGTCATTGTTTGTTTGATTGTTGGCATTACTCATAGCGCAAAGCCTCAGCAGGTTTCACCCGGGCAGCCCACCAGCTCGGATACACGGTCGCCAGGAAAGCCAGCACCACGGCGACGCCGCCGATGGTCCAGACATCCCGCCAGCGCAGGTCTGACGGCAATTCGGTAATCACGTAGACGCTCTTTGGCAGGAACTGCACATGCAGCATGCGCTCGATGAACGGCATGATGACGTCGATATTCAGTGCTACCAGCACACCGAGACCAATCCCGATGGCAGTGCCGATCAGGCCCACCAGCGCGCCCTGAATCATGAAGATCTTCATGATCGATCTGGGCGACGCTCCCAACGTGCGCAGAATTGCGATATTGGTCTGTTTGTCGGTCACCGTCATCACCAGCGTGGACACCAGATTAAACGCTGCCACCGCAATGATCAGTGTCAGGATGATGAACATCATGCGCTTTTCGATCTTGACGGCGGCGAACCAGTTACTGTTCTGCTGCGTCCAGTCGCGCAGATACAAATTGGGAGGCAGGGTTGTCGCCAATTGCTGCACCACCTGCGGCGCCTGCAGCATGTCGGTGATCTTCAGACGAATCCCGGATGGAGAGTCCTGCCGGAACATCTTTTCTGCATCTGCGAGCTGGATGAAAGCCAGCGTCGAGTCGTATTCGAAATGACCGGCATCGAAAATTCCGGCAACGGTAAATTGCCGTAAACGCGGGATCACGCCGACAGGGGTTACCTGTCCTTGCGCCGCCATTAGCGTCACCTTATCGCCAACACCGATACCCAACGCATGCGCCAACTCGATGCCTAACACGATGTTGAACTCATCCGGCTTCAGGTCGTTGAAGTTGCCATGCACGACCTTGCTCACCACGTCCGACACCTTCGGTTCTTCTGAAGGTAGCACACCGCGCACAGCGACGCCTCGCAACACGCCATCATGCACCAGCATCGCCTGTGCATCGACATACGGTGCAGCGCCGATAACTTCCATGTTCTTAAGCGCATCCTTGGCAACCGCATCCCAATTCTGCATCGAGCCGGAAGCATCGAATACTTCGATATGCGCTAGCACCGACAGCATGCGGTCGCGCACATCCTTCTGAAAGCCGTTCATCACTGACAACACGACAATCAACGCCGCCACGCCAATGGCGATGCCGGCTATCGAAATCAATGAGATGAAAGAAATAAAACTGTTACGGCCGCTACGCTTACCCGCACGGGTATAGCGAATGCCTACCAACCACTCAAACGGTAAATTTTTTAATATACTCAATGCATGACTCCCGAAATTAGAACGTAGTTTGCCATAATTGACAAATTTCACGACGCTTTCCAGTCATTCGATTAACCGAAAAGCGACTCAGCTCGCAATAAAACAGGAACGTTCAATCCTTGTTGGCCTGGTTTGATATTGGTCGACTGACATCAAACATGATCAAAACGAAATATACTATCGATCAAGCTGCAATAATCGCCACCAGAATTAGCAGCAGCATACGATTGCACCGGAATTGAAGCATCTATTTTAGGTCAAAGAGGACGATACGATAAAAAAGCCGATGCCCGGGTTGGCCTGTAACATGTGTTCAGCCAGGCCAAGGCCAGCCACCAGCAGGTACTGCTGGTGGCTGGCGCTAATCGTTGATCCGATTGCCGCAAACTGAACAAGGCGCGGCAACGTAGCAATGCGTCACTGATCAACAATAAATTTGTGCTAATCAAAGTCGGTGTCGGTAATTTCGACAAGAATTTCGATGTCGAACAAAGTCCTATGGCAATCCGATCAAGAGAGGTATTCCAGCCGCCGTTATACTCGGCGCAGACAACAACACTCTCTACTAGACCAAGGCCGGAGAATTTGCAAATGCCCACCGCACTGGAGAGAACGGCATCTACGATTTCTTCAGCAAGGTCGTGGCCGCGCGCCCCAATAAGTGCCATACCGGAACGACAGCAGCTCGACAATCTGCCAGCTCGCTTGAACACCTCCATGCTATCCCAACTAACGCCCTACTTTGGCACCATCCGTATCGCGCCGTAGAGACGGATCACTACACCGTTGAAGGCACACAGTCTCGATGATGGTTCTTGCCAGCGCTACGGATTCGTCTGGTTTGTCCGGCCGCGAGCGGAACGGCACCATTTTTTCAATGCATCTTGCACTTCTTCCAGAAGTGCCCCGCAACATCGAAAATTGGCGTTTTCATGATGCCAGACGCAATCGTCATCACGAGGATGTCGTGCCTGACCAGCTCACGTGCAGCTGGCAGCATCAACGCCACCACCTCACCTTTCTACGAAGCATACGCAGCCTGACCGACCTGACCGTCGAACACCGCCACCGAAGCAGTATTGATGACCACGCCATGCTCGCCATCCACATTCGGCTCGCCCTTGCTCATGACATCGGCAGCCAGGTGCATCATATTGAAACTGACGATCAGGTTGGTCTGCGTTACGCGAGTAAATTCTTCCAACCCATGCGGCCAGTCTTTGTACGGCACCGGCTTCCCTGTTCACGACCTTGCCACCGGCTATAACCAACATCGCGGCAGTTGCTGCACCGAGGTCGGAGCCGCCGCCGATGATCGGGAATACGTTGTATTTTATTTGCATACTGGTCTCTGCTGAAGTTCGGTTGCTGAATGTTTGTATTTAATTATTGGCTTTGGCGTTCATCTTGGCCACTTCCTGGTTGCGTAGAATGAAGCGTTGCAACTTGCCGCTCGGAATTTCGGTAGTTCTGGCAAGGGCATCAACGCCACCCTATCGCTGGCCAGGCACTGGGCAGTGGTATCGGACTGACCACGCAGCCACGGCACGTTGACGTTTGAGAACAGCCGTCCAGCAACCGGGCATTCAAAGCATCACAGTCGTCTGCCACCAGCGATGGCACCATG
>DCSW01000055.1 GCA_002325825.1 Collimonas sp. UBA1456 | reverse complement strand
GCCTATACGGGCCAGTCTTTTGCGGACGGGGTTGCTGAAATACTTGGAGCGAAGGTCGCAATTGCCAAGCGTAATGAGCTTCACACTTTTAAAGTGATTGGCATGAAGATCGGAGATAGTACCGCCATCTGGAGCCGTATCCTAGGCGCGATCTCGAATGCGACGAATGTTTCCGTGGCCGAAGTTGACGGCGAGGTGTTAGATCTTACCGCTGGCATGAAGTTCGAGGAAGCCAAGCTCGGTTTCTATTCCGGGCCGATCTTGATCTATCTGGAGCCGTCGGTACAGCGCGCCGACATCGGCCGCAAGCTGGCATCGCATGTGGCAGCAGCGTTAGCCGCTGCCAGCGCCAATAACAGGCTGGTTTGGGTATTGGCCGATAATCATCCGGCGCGGCAGTTCTACGATATGCTGGGAGGGGGATGAATTATTGGCCGAATAACTGTTGCGAGCTGGAGTGGCCTAAATTTGCAGGAAGCCGGTTATGATTGGCGTACTATCAGGGCGAGTCGAATCTGAGGTAAAACGATCATCATTCCCACAAGGATGGGAACGACGCGCCATACATAGAGTGAACCAGTTGATGTAGTTGTCACAAATTTATTGTTAATAACTTAGGAGAACATTATGGCTATTCGCGTCGCCATCAATGGCTATGGCCGCATCGGCCGCAACATTCTTCGTGCGCATTACGAAGGCGGCAAAAAGCATGACATTGAAATTCTTTTCATCAACGATCTCGGCGATCCAAAAACCAACGCTCACCTGACCCAGTACGATACTGTCCACGGCAAGTTCCCTGGCACCGTGGCAGTCGACGGCGATTCGATCGTGGTCAATGGCGATCGTATCAAGGTATTAGCACAGCGTAATCCGGCAGAACTGCCATGGGGTGAACTGGACGTTGACGTCGTGCTGGAATGCACCGGCTTCTTCACCACCAAGGAAAAAGCCAGCGCCCACATAAAGGGCGGCGCCAAGAAGGTCATCATCTCGGCACCGGGCGGCAAGGACGTTGACGCGACTGTCGTGTTCGGCGTCAATCACGGCGTGCTGAAGTCCAGCGACACCGTGATCTCCAACGCTTCCTGCACCACCAACTGCCTGGCGCCGCTGGTCAAGCCGCTGAACGATAAGATCGGCGTACTGAGCGGCTTGATGACGACTATTCATTCATACACTAACGACCAAGTGCTGACCGACGTGTATCATGAGGATCTGCGCCGCGCCCGTTCCGCTACCATGAGTATGATCCCCGCCAAGACCGGCGCTGCTGCAGCTGTTGGTCTGGTATTACCGGAACTGAACGGCAAGCTGGACGGTTTCGCGATTCGTGTGCCGACCATCAACGTTTCGCTGGTCGACCTGTCGTTCGTTGCTACGCGTGACACCACCGTTGACGAAGTCAACGCCATTATGCAAGAAGCGTCGGAAGTCGGCGCACTGAAAGGCATCCTGACTTACAACGTCGCGCCACTGGTATCGATCGATTTCAACCACAACCCAGCATCGTCGAACTTCGACTCGACGCTGACCAAGATTTCGGGTCGCCTAGTCAAGGTGTCGAGCTGGTACGACAATGAGTGGGGTTTCTCGAATCGCATGCTGGATACTACGATTGCACTGATGACGGCCAAGTAAGCCGTGTTTGCCATGCCAAGAACGCCCCGCCTGCCGGGGCGTTCTTTATAGAATCGATTGTATGTTGAAAGCGGTCTCTTTCTAAAAAATGCTACTATTGAAGTAACTCGATCGAGCAGCGAATACTCCAGAAACCTCAGGCAATTTTAAGACGATTGCCAATTCGGTAGTGACGTCCGAACTGGCAGTGGTGAAAGCACTATTGGAATCCGAACGGATACCGGAGTTTATCGTCGATAGGGGCATCCATCAGTTGCATTTTCTGATCGCGGTGGCTACCGGCGGTGCGCGGCTGCTACGAGTGGCCGCTGAATATGCCGCTGTCGCGAGGCGCATTCTGGTGGATTTCTCTGCAGGTGAGTTGATGATCGAAGAAGACAGTGCCGCTTTCGAAGCCGTGGAACAAAAAACACTGTGCCGGAAGACAAGCGCAAGGGGTGCGTGCTTGGCGCAGCGTTACTGCATTTCCTCTCAGGTTGTTAGCTAAAAATCCCAGCCCATAGCTGCTTCACGACAGTGATCTCATGTGCGATACGGGACACAGCGACGCGTGCCCGTTCTTCACCCTGCAGGCGGATCTGATGCTGCAGCTTGCGGAATGTCCGATAGGCATCAGCAACTTGCACCGACAGCGCCGCATCGATCAGCCCTAATTCTCCACATAGTTTCAACAACGCGATATTACCGATGTCCGCAGTAAGTTGCGGGTATGCTGCAGCGTGGCGAAGAATCAGGAATTGCACAATGAACTCGATATCGATCATGCCACTAGCGTCGTGCTTGAGGTCGAAGCGGTCGCTGCTGTTGTGATGGGCATCGCGTATCTTTTGTCGCATCTCTTGTACTTCGCGTTGCAGCACGACAGGATCACGCTCTTGCCGTAGCACTTGTTCCCGCAAGGTTTCGAAACGCTCGCCGATGGCGGCATCGCCGGCGCAAAAGCGGGCCCGGGTCAGCGCCTGATGTTCCCACAGCCATGCCGATTCGCGCTGGTATTTTTCGAACTTGGTAAATGACGATACCAACAGGCCGCTGGCGCCGTCTGGGCGCAGCGCGATGTCGATGTCGAGCAAGATACCGGCCGGGGTGTGGCTGGTCATCCATGTGATGAAACGCTGCGCCAGCTTGGCATACAGCGCCGGGCAGTCCTGGTCCTCATCGCCGTACAGGAACACCACGTCGAGATCGGATACATAGCCTAGTTCTTTGCCGCCGAGTTTGCCGTAGGCTATGACGGTGAACAGCGGTGTTTCGCGATGCCGCCCCGGCATCATGTTCCAGATCGCTTGCACGGTGGTGGCGATCAGGATATCAGCCAAGATCGACAGGTGATCGGCCAGCGCCTCCACGCTTAACACGCCTTCCAGGTCCTGCGCCAGTAGCCGGAACTGTTGGGCGTGGTGCATTTCACGTAGCAGGTCCATCTGACGTTCGGTGTCGCCCGGCGCACTCTCCAGCTGGCGTCGGCATTCCAGCATGAATTTCGGCCAGTCGGGGGCGGTATTTAAGCTGCGCGGATCGAGCAGCTCATCCAGCAGGATCGGGTGCTGGGTCAGGTACTGAGCGGCCCAGCCGCTGGCGCTGATCATGCGGATCACGCGGTGAAGGGTGGACGGATATTCGGTCAGCAACGCGAGGTAGGCGGCACGGCGTGCGATCGCTTCGAGGAAATTGAGTAGGCGGCTCAGAGTCGTCAGATGACGTTCCGGTTCCGGGATGGCAGCGATCACAGGCAGCGCCTCGTTGATCAGCGCCAGCAGCCTGCTGCGGCTGGTCAGCGGCAGGTTTTGCACACGTGTCGATTGCCAGGTAGTGACCAACCGCTGGGCAGCGGCAGAAGCGTTCGAAAAGCCGCAATAGGTGAGCACGATGGCAATCGTTTCACGATTATCGGTGTCGCTCAATGTATGTAGCACATTGTCTTCTTCTCCCCAGTTCTGCTGACCGGCACGACCGCTGTGATTGTCTGTGGGCTTGTCTTTGAATATGTCGTCGAATTTAGCGGCGACCAGCGCCCTATGCTGATCCAGCACCTGCATCAGCGAAGGTACGTCGGCAAATCCCATGGCTTGCGCGATGATTAGGCAATCGGCCGGATTGATCGGGAAGGTATGAGTCTGCGCATCGTCCAGATATTGCAGCCGATGTTCCAGGTTACGCAGGAAATCATAGGCTTGCAGCAATTTCTCAACCGCCTCGGCGTCGAGCAGGTTCTTGTAAGCCAGGGTGCGCAAGGTGGCGCGGGTCGAGCGATCGCGCAGGGCTGTATCGCGGCCGCCGCGTATCAACTGGAACACCTGTGCCAGAAATTCGATTTCGCGGATGCCGCCGCGTCCTAATTTGATGTTGTTACTGCGCTCTGGATGTAGCGCTTTCAGCCGCTTTGCTTCGTTGCGGATCTGCGCGTGCATCGAACGTATCGCATCGATGGAGCCGAAATCTAGGTAGCGGCGAAATACGAACGGGCGGCTAATATTCTCCAGCGCGGCGATGTTTTCAGTACTGCCAGTCAGCGCGCGCGCTTTGCACCAAGCGTAACGTTCCCATTCACGGCCCTGCGTCACCAGGTAGGTTTCGACCATGTTGAAATTGGCTACCAGCGGCCCTGAAACGCCGTTCGGCCGTAGCGCCATGTCTACCCGGAACGTAAAGCCGTCTTCGGTGATCTCAGACAGTGCGCTGATCAGTTTCTTGCCTAGTCGGGTGAAGAATTCCTGATTCGACAGTGAACTCTGCTCGACGCTTTTGGTGCGTGTGTCGCCATCTTCCGGATAGGTCAAGATGAGGTCTATATCGGATGAGACGTTGAGTTCGCCACCACCCAGTTTGCCCATGCCCAGCACGATCAACTCTTGCGGTTGTCCGGATGCTTCGCTATAAGGCATGCCATGTAACGCCACCAGTTCGGTAGTCAGCGCGGTCAAATGGGTCTGCACTGCGAATTCGGCAAACGACGTGATGGCGCCGACCACTTCTTCGAGGTCGGCGCGCCCCTGTAAATCGCGCTCGATCAGCGTGCACACCAGCAGATTGCGCAGCCTGCGCATGGCGCGCGGTAACGGCATGCCGGATTCTCTTTCATTTTGTAACAGGTGGCTGAACTGAGTTGGCCCGAAGGCTAATCTTGTCAGCGGTGCTGCCAGTTCGGCAACCTGGGCGGCGCGCCCGGCCTCGGCATTCACCCAGCGTTGGTAGAAACGAGAGGCGGCGATAGTGCTGATGAGGGATGAGGTCACGGATTTGACGATTAAATGAGAAAAAATTGGCTGGAAATTAGGGACGCGGTGGACGTTGTCGGTTTTTTTTAGCTGCGAGTACGTCGATCCATGCGAATATATGGGCTTATGGCTTATCGAAATTCAGAGGTTTGCCGATTTGGCGAATATTTTAGATTAGCAAAACCTGCCACTTTGATGTCGATCAGATACAGCCGATTTATTCTACCTTGAGTTGCTATCCGTAGTCAGTTGGGGGCGGAGTATTTCGCCGCCAAGTTTGCTGGATAATTTTTAAACTCTACTTCACAATGATTATTCGTAACGAATTTGATTGTTGTTGGAAGAACAACCAAAATCTCTGCCGCCGACTACGCGACTTACATTGTTCTGGCGTGCCTGGATTGGCACCTACAACGACATCAGTCTGGCGACGCATCATTTTATCGGCGCGCTGCTACACTGTTGGTGGTCGGATATTTTCTATTCTGCTGCTTGTTCCTTAGTCTGCGCCACGTAGTACAGTCGCATGTCTGCCATTACGGGGTGGAGGTCGAGCAGATGGTGAGAAAGGCGATTGGTAATCTGATTTCTATCGGCGCCATCAATGCCTTCTGACACTTTTTGCAGCCGCACCTCACATTGGCCAATGTCGTCATTCACCTTACCGCAGGTGGCCGCTATCGTGTCATGGTGATCACTGCTAGTAGGTGGCATCAGACTGGCTTCGCTGGGAATCGACAAGCCCGATTTGCAAATTCAATGCGATGCACAGGGCAATTTGTTCATCGCCGGCATCCCGATCAATGCCAAAAAACAAAATGATCGCTCCAGCTCCGAGTGACTGCTAGCGAAGCACCGGATCGTGACTCGCGACCGCAGCTAGCATTTGTCTGGCTGGTTGGATATGCGGGCCAATTTCGTCCATCCGCCGTTCGCCAGCAAGCTATCAGGCGTCGGCTGCTGGTTGAGGGCGTTGTACGCCGATCTGCAATTGACCGACCTGTCGATGGCGGCTACGAAGCGATTTGTAGTCGTTGGCGTTGGAGCATGTCAGCGGCCGTATTTCTGCGTATGAGAAATTGGGGGAGATGCCAGTTGACGGCAAACCGACCTTCGACGTTAACGGCCATGCGCTGACGTTGAACGATTTTTCGCCGAAAACCGCCGACGGTCTGAGCTTGCCGCGCATCATCATCAGTGAATCGTATTTACCGGTCAGATGCACGCAATCAGGAAAATACAATCTGCAGGCCAAGCAGCTGGATTTGCAGACCATGGCCAACTTTGCCCAGCGGCTGTCGTTGACGCCAGCAAAGATCAAGATGATCGATGACTTAGCATCGCGCGGTTAGCTACGCGATTTTGCCGCCGAATTGGCAGGGGTGCGTATCCGGCAATTGTCTCTTACAGTGCCAAGGGCCAGTTCGACGGCCTGATCATCAATGCCCAGGCACCGCGGCGTGACGCCAAGCCCAAGATCGCCACGCAGCCGGCGCGAGCCGCAGTAGCGGATATTTCCGGTATCGACAACCTAACTGGCAGCATCAATGTCAGCCAGGACGGCGGCACCCTGAGCCTGATGTCGGGGAAGGTGCAGTCGGATTTGCAGGATTATTTCAATACGTCGTTGCTGTCATTCGACAAACTCAACCTGCAAGCGTGATGAAATTTTCAGGACAAGAATGTGCTGTTATAGATCGATAGCATGAATTTCATTCTGGATGGCCTGGTGGGATCGCTATCTGGCAGTCATCTGTTGCCACTGGAAGACCATCATGGAGTGGCGTTGGATACGATGGATATGACCGATAAGATCAGCGAATTCAATCTGAAGAAAACCGGTACGTACCTGCCGATTTATACCCCGGAGCATTTGCTCGATCGAAATGAGAATTCAACGTCAATGGAAAAGTAGAAAACGGCACTTCAAAATACGAGCCGGGCCATTTCTGCCATGATGGCAAGCAACCGCTGTGGCCGTTGCTAAAAAGATCAACGGCACCATTGCGTTGGAGGGCAGCCGATTGCAGATCAAGGCCGACAACAATGCGCAGACTTCATCGGTCGCCCTGAACAATGTGACGGTGACCGTGCCCGACCTGTCGTCGCACGACGAGATTCTTTTCATGAATCGTTGTTTAAAATTTAAATGGGTCCGGGTCGCTTCTGAGGATGCGTTGATTGCGCGCGGTGAACTGCGACTGGCGCTTAACTCGATTATCGTTGCGCGTTATCAGTGGCAGAAGCCGATCGTCACGAATGTGACCTGGAGCAGCGCTGGCACCTGGCTAAATAAACAGGCAATCAAGGCTGTTGATTGGAAGTTGGTGCGCGGCGGGATCGGCATCAATGCACCGGTGCCCGAGCCGGATAGCGGCGTGTCGATCAATCTCAACGCCAAAATCCTCAACATCGATGTCTGAAACAGCCTGGTCCGTTCCTCGAACGAAGGTAGCGCCGTCAATGGCGCTGATGACTCGGTGCTGACCGGCGTGGTCCAATACGCGGAGCCGAGTATGGTCTCGGCTTGAGCTACCCAGCTGATGTTTCTGGCCAAGACGCTCGATAGCGTGGTGCTTGGCACTTCCCATCAGAAGAATCAATGGCAAGTGAATATTGATTCCAAACAGCAGTCCAGATCTATCGTCGTGGCGCTGATAGTCTGTCTAGACACCTGGCGATCGTTATCGAGCGTTTTATCCCTCTAAAAATTTAAAGCATGAGTCAAGCCACATTACAATATAACAGTTCAGATGGCTTCCGTATCGCCGCCGTTCAGATGGTATTGATCTCGGTGATCGATTGATCGTTGCCGAAATTCTCGATGACAACCAGTTTCAGACATTCATGGCGGAGCTGACTGCAGAACATAACATCTGGCTGATGGGCTGCATCTTGCCGATGGTCTCCGGCAAAGTCGGCAACGTGCTCAACGCCACGCTGATTTTGGTGCCGGCCACATTTATTTACATTACCGGCAATGCTTATTGGAAAATATTACTGCGCGTCCGCGTCATTGAAAACCAGTGCTACGTGTTGGCGCCGCCGCACCTGGGACCATAGTATGCTGATCCGATCCCTGGTGGAGAAATTAAATCGGTGCTGATCGAGAGAGAAGGGCCTGTTAGCAGCGTCATCGATCCACACTTCATTCAGATAGTGCGAGATAGTTTGCCGGCATTGCTGCATCGTAAGTTGTAAAGCGTGTATCTTTGCTTAACTGCATCATTGCACCCTGCCAAATTCTTGTGGCTTGAGCACGTTATCAGCGCCGGATGTAGGCATAGCCGCACACTCCATAGCCGGATGCTCTACAATCTGGATTGATGCCACTGAAGTCACCACATATTTAACCGGAAGATCATGAAGCCACTTGAACCAAACCTGGGCAGCTTAGCCATTGCTCGCGATATCCTGTTGACCCCGTTCGGACTGGACGAATCGAGCTTGCTGAAAGCTCTCGGAATCATGTTTACGCACAGGCTCGATTATGCCGATCTGTACTTTCAGTTCACCAAGAGCGAAGGCTGGAGCCTGGAAGAGGGCATCGTCAAGACCGGCAGCTTCTCGATCGACCAGGGCGTTGGCGTGCGTGCCATCTCCGGCGACAAGACCGCATTCTCGTATTCAGATGAAGTCTCGGAGCGCGCATTGTACGATGCTGCGCTGGCGACACGCACCATCGCTCGCCAGGGCGCTGGCAAGATCATGATTACCACCGGCATGCAGCAGAGCGGTGGCCGTTCGTTATATCTGCCGCACGATCCGCTGGTATCGCTGGATGCGACCGAAAAGATCCAGCTTCTGGAGCGGGTTGAGAGCATGGCGCGGGCCAAGGATTCACGCGTGGTGCAAGTCATGGCTGACCTTGCCGCAGAATACGATGTGGTGTTGGTGGCGCGCAGCGATGGTATCATCGCTGCCGATATCCGGCCGCTGGTGCGGCTCTCAGTAACCGTTATCGCTGAACAAAATGGCCACCGTGAAACCGGTAGCAGCGGCGGTGGCGGACGTTATAGCTACAACTATTTCAGCGATGCATTGCTGGAGCAATATGCCGCTAATGCGGTTGCTTCAGCGCTAGTCAATCTTGACGCACGTCCGGCGCCGGCCGGTCCGATGACCGTGGTGCTTGGACCGGGCTGGCCTGGCATCCTGTTGCACGAAGCGATCGGCCACGGCCTCGAGGGCGACTTCAATCGCAAAGGTTCCAGTACGTTCTCCGGCCGTATCGGCGAACGGGTTGCCGCTAAGGGCGTGACGGTGGTCGACAACGGCACCATTGCCGATCGGCGCGGTTCGCTAACTGTCGACGACGAAGGCAACCCAAGCCAGTGCACGACTCTGATTCAAGACGGTATTCTGAAAGGCTATATCCAAGATACGATGAATGCGCGCCTGATGAAGATGTCGGTGACCGGCAATGCGCGCCGCGAATCGTTCGCGCATTTGCCGATGCCGCGTATGACCAACACCTACATGCTGGCAGGCGACAAAGATCCGGCGGAAATTTTGGCATCGGTAAAAAATGGTTTGTACGCGGTGAATTTCGGCGGCGGCCAGGTCGACATCACCAATGGCAAATTCGTGTTTTCGGCCAGCCAAGCCTATATGATCGAAGATGGCAAGATTACCTATCCAGTCAAAGGTGCCACTCTGATCGGCAACGGGCCTGACGTATTGAATCGGGTTTCGATGATCGGCAACGATATGCAACTTGATCCGGGTATCGGAGTGTGCGGCAAGGAAGGTCAGAACGTGCCGGTTGGTGTTGGCCAGCCGACTTTGCGCATCGATGGCGTGACGGTTGGCGGTACAGCTTAAGATGATGGCAGAAGCGTTGGCCGCAACCCCGCAGATGGGCGTGGCAATGGTTGCCATTCAAAGAATTGAGCACAGTCCAGTTCTACCACCCCATGCAATTACGGAAGCGTGTTTTTGTGCTGGAGCAAACCTGTATATTTTAGGATTCTGATGGTTTCGATCTGCATTCCCGGCATAGCTTCGGTTATCTGCCGAACGGCGTATTGGGCGCGTATGCGCGCATCATGTCGCCCGGTAAAGCATTTGAATATCCGTCGATCGGGGCCATGTGGTGAGTGCACCAGAATTGCCTGGCAACGGTGCTGGGTACGAACTGATGAAGCAGGCCATGATGTAGACCGCCAGGCTGTTTCCTGAGTACGCCATCAAGATCGGTGCGCAGGCGCATCTGCAGCAGTTTTACGGGCGCTTCGGTTTCGAAGCGGATCGGCGATTTGTACGATGAAGATTGTATCTCACACATTTACATGATCCCCCCCGTTACGCTAATCTGGCGAAAGTTGCAGTTGACAGTTTTACTGCCCATTCTGACTTTTACGTTCCAGCAGCGCGCTCTTACGTTTCACTCCCCTCAGGTAACCTGACAGTGCGCCATTGCTACGCACCGCGCGATGGCATGGTATCGTCATCGACAGGAAATTGGCAGCGCACGCCTGAGCAACGGCGCGTACCACTTTGGACACGCAGTTGCCCAGGCGATATTGCCTTGCAGATTCTCCGTCAGTTTATTCGGATCGTCGTCCATCAGGATCGCACACACGCCGCGTGCGCTCTGCGCCACCAGGATTGCGCCGAGCGAATATGCAACAATCGGAAGGCGGATTTCGATGTGGGGGGGCGCCGGCGCGGTAGTCGCTCGTCGTCATGTCTAGCATCTTGCTGGATCCTTCATGGGAGCGACTATTGAAATTAAACCCGGCATTGTAGATAGCTTCTGTCACAGAATGGTTGCAGGCGAGCCCGGCGCGAATTTTTTGCGCGATACGCATCGGCATAGCCTTTCGGAGTCAGTCCGGCTATAGCATTGAATACGCGATGAAAATGCTACAAACTGAGGCCGGCTTCAGCGGCCATTATTTCCGAGCTTGGCGACTCTGCAGCGCTTTCGATATGGCGGCAAGCGTTGGCCAGCAGCGCGCCGCATACTGGAGCGCCGACGAGGTATGGTCGGCGGCATCTTTGCTGGCTCGGTAATCGGCTGCTTTTGCTACCGCCTGGATATCGAAGAATTCGATATTTTCCAGCCGTGGCAGGCGTGTCGAACTACTTGGCCGGCAACACACGCCGGTGGTTTTGATGGCATACACGAATAATTTGTTAGCTGCAGGATGCGCGCCTGCACCATGGCTTCAGCGAGGATCGCTTTGTGCTGCTTATCTGTAGGTTTGCATGTGTTGTATGAAATTTCGAACATCCGCTCCCAATGGTCGGTCTTGGCTTTTACCTTAATCCGGCTTATCGTGCTTGACACTCTGGCTCTTGCTTTCGAATTCGGCTAGATTGCCATCGCCAATCTAGCTCGCCTTGTGAAATGTGAAATGTAGCTGGTCGATTCTGGTCCCATGCCACCATATCGCCATGGAACAGCGGCACGCGTTCTGCCTTGTCGCTACGCGTATGTTCATCAAATAGGAATAGCGAAGGAATAATCAGTGAGACCGATACAATCGGTGCTTTGTAATCCTGTTCATTCTTGTCTTGACGCAGTGCCAGTTTGGC
This sequence comes from Collimonas sp. UBA1456, assembly GCA_002325825.1. Classification (GTDB taxonomy): domain Bacteria; phylum Pseudomonadota; class Gammaproteobacteria; order Burkholderiales; family Burkholderiaceae_D; genus Collimonas. The sequence goes on along the minus strand of DCSW01000055.1, from coordinate 2,426 downwards.
GCCAAGTTCATACCGATTGACTAGGCAGGCGTCTGGCGCGAAGCCATTGAAACCGGCCTGCGTCGCTGCCGCCTGAGCCAGCTGCAGAAACACTTCTAACACCGCTGACCATGGCTGGCCGCTGCTGGGATCAGTTGCGGTATAAAGATAGTCGTGGCGGTTGCTGGTCCAGCATAGCTGGCCACAATTGGTGAGTGCGACCGACATGCTTAAGCCGCCGGGCGTCATCAGATACGCAAAACTGCGCGGCTTGCCGAATAGCCGCCAACGTCGGCAGCAGTTCAGTGACATACGCTATGGCGAAGTCGCGTAACACAAATGCATGCTGCACCAGTGGTTACTGACGGCGGTCGTTTGGCTCGAACGAGTCAAATAAATCCAGATTAATGCAATATTTCTTATCAGATATCGTAAAAATTCATGCTTGGCGTATTTTCTAAATTTATCCTATAAGAACAGATATAGCGTTGCGTCAAGTGATAATTTCTCGCAAATAATGCGACATCTTATTGGCTGGATAAAGCCATTTTGCAACGATTTTGCGATAAGTTTAGGTGCTTCTATTTTTTAACTTAACGATGTTAATTTATTTATATATAAACGATGTGGTAATCCTGATCTTGCTAAATGTCTGGAATTGCTGCAATATTGTTGCATTTTTTAAATATACTTAAACTCAATATATGCATTCCGCATGCGCTTACTTCTTTTTTACTTTAACTATTCAAGCGCCAAGGTGGTGAAAAGCGGCAAGCGTTTGTAAGTAGAAACCAAACCGAAATTTGTATAAAAAAACCGCCAGAGATGGCGGTTTTTTTATACAAAGTCACTTTTCAGCCAGGAGAAAAATATGCTACGCACCGACGACCTACGCATACGAGAAATGAAAGAATTAGTCCCGCCATCACATTTGATCCGCGAATTCGGCTGCTCCGAGAAAGTGACTGACACCGCCGCCAATTCGCGGATTGCTCTGCATAGCATTCTGCACGGCCAGGCTGATCGCTTGATGGTGGTCATCGGGCCTTGCTCGATCCATGACACCAAGGCTGCAATGGAATATGCGCGCCGTCTGGTCGGTGAGCATGAACGTTTCAAGGGCGAGCTGGAAATCGTCATGCGCGTCTACTTCGAAAAACCGCGCACCACGATCGGCTGGAAAGGCTTGATCAACGATCCTTACGTCGACAATAGCTTTCGCATCAATGACGGTCTGCGCATGGCGCGCGAGTTGCTGCTCAATATCAACGAACTGGGCCTGCCAGCCGGCACTGAATTCCTCGATGTGATCAAACCGCAATACATTGCCGACCTGATCAGCTGGGGCGCAATTGGCGCTCGCACCACCGAATCGCAGGTGCATCGCGAGTTGGCATCGGGCTTGTCATGTCCGGTCGGCTTCAAGAATGGCACTGACGGCAACATCAAGATTGCGGTTGATGCGATCAAGGCTGCTTCGCAGCCGCATCATTTCCTGTCGGTGACCAAGGGCGGCCACTCTGCGATCGTTTCGACCAATGGCAACGAAGACTGCCATATCATCCTGCGCGGTGGTAAGGCGCCGAACTATGATGCAACCAGCGTCGATGCGGCTTGCAAGGATATCGCAAGTAGCGGTCTGGCTTCGCGCTTGATGATCGATGCATCGCACGCCAACAGTTCGAAGAAGCCGGAAAACCAGATTCCAGTTTGCGCCGACATCGGCCGCCAGATCGCCGCCGGTGATGGCCGAATCGTTGGCGTCATGGTGGAGTCGTATTTGATCGGCGGACGCCAGGATCTGGTGCCGGGCAAAGAGTTGACCTATGGCCAGTCGGTGACTGACGGTTGCATCAATTGGGAAGAAAGCATGGCAGTGTTGGAAAGATTGGCCGAGTCGGTCAAACAACGTCGTTTGCACAACAGCCACTCGACTTGAGTCAGGCTCGAATCTGCGTCATCTTCGGCCAAGTAGGTAACCGGACTTGAAGAACGATTGTTTAAAGAAGGGTTCCCGCGTGGGCGGGAACGACGTATCAACTCAGTTCGAAACCGCTTGATCACACAGTACCATCATCTCTCCCTCGCGACGCATCTCGGCGCGATTTAGTATGGACATGTCGAGCAGTGAGAACGGCAGCCGACCTTCCTGCACTAACGTATCGACCTGATTTATGTCGATATCGTTCAGCCTGACCGTATTGAGTTTGACCCGATATGCTGGCGCTGCGCCGTTGGCGGTACTGCCGAGGGTCATCTGTTCCTTTTGGCGTTACCGGCAAGAGCATCAGCACCGCCCCGTAGCTGACCAGGCACTGGGCCGATGGTATCGGATTGACCGTGCAGCCACGGCACGCTGACGTTTGAGACAGCCATCCTTGAGACAAGCCGTCCGGCAACTTGGCATTCAAGGCGTCAAGGTTGTCTGCCACCGGCAATGGCACCAT
>DCSW01000048.1 GCA_002325825.1 Collimonas sp. UBA1456 | reverse complement strand
TGATGCCATAACGATGGGTCGTTGAGCGCCCTTTTGGCTGTCTTGAAAAATGCAGGAAACTTTGGAAGAACTGTGAGCTTAAGCTCAATATCAGGCTGCAATTAGTCACTTTTCTTTTTCCTCGCTTTAATTATTGTATTGAAAAGATGTTGGGAAGATTTCGAACAGGTTTCTTAGCCTCTATCCGCGCGAAACGTCGGGTGGCCAGAAGCAGCGTATCGGTGTGATCCGTGCGTTGGTGGTAGATTCGCCAGTGTTGCTTATGGATGAGCCGTTCGGTGTAGTCGATCCGATCAACCGCGAATCGCTCCAGATGCAACGTTCGCTCAACAAGACTGTCACCATGCCATGATCAGTCACGATATCGACGAAACAATCAAGCTGGACGATAAGGTCGCCATCTCGATACCTTGCTGGCGTGCCTGACGGATAAATTCGTCAGTCAGGATGCTACCTTGAGGCATTTGCTGCTGGTGCATGCTGGCGATGACGCGATCAACTCGGTTATCGTGCACGAAGATGCCAGCCTGGCAACGGTGTACGGCGTGATGGATGAGAACTACTATCGCTATGTCATCGTCACCGATGTCGATAGTCACGGGTTGGGTTATGTGGCTCGCAGGGTGTGCGCGGCGTATGCTGCACGCGTCCTGGAACGCGATGCTGAAAAGCAGCGGCGACCGTTTGTGGTCCAATCACATTGATGGCCATCGGTTCGGCCGTCGCCGTACTCCCGATTGTCATCTTGGCGCGGCTTCCGTCTGCTGTCAGTTGGCTTTATATCCCGATGTCGGTAGCACTGTATACCAGCTATAACCTTTTCCTTGTTCACGCCTATCGGGTTGGCGATTTTGGTCAGTCCTATCCAATTGCGTACGGTTCTTCGCCGCTGCTGGTTCCAATGGAAGCGGCGCTGTTCGCGGGCGAGGAGTTTAGCATGTCAACACTGGTAGGGGTTGCCTTGACGTTTTCCGGGATCATTCGTTTGGCGCAAATCTGCTTTGGCAGAAGCAAAACTGCGTGCCCCGAACGCAGCGGGGATACGCCGTTGACGGTGTCCATCACGGGTGTGTTTATCGCCGGCTATATCATCGTTGATGGGCTGGGCTCATGCATGACGGGCAGCGCGGTCGCCGGCGGATTTCGCTACGTGAGCGCTCAACCTGGAATGCGCTGGGAGGTGGCACCATTTCGCTGCCGGCATATGGCTTTTTGATCTTGGCGATTACTTTGGCGCCGATGGGGCCGGTACTGGGATTGCATGAGACATCGGTTCTGTTTGCCCCCTGATTGCCCGGATGTTTCTGGGGGTGGCGCTGACACCGCGTAGATTGTTGTCTTGTGTGGTGATCTTGGTGGGCACTGTGATACTTGGATGGACTCCCCTGGGAGGGTTTTATTGATGAGGCCAGATAGAGGTCCGACGAGGTCGCTCTGAGTGCGACGTTACGCGTCAGCTGTAATAACAATAAAAAAGGCCGATGCAAAGTGCCATCGGCCTTTTTTATTGTTAGCGGGCGCTCATCCAGCAGATCGTCCGGCTTACTTATTTGCTTAGCGGTCGCCAAACAAGCGACGCGCGCCGCTGTCGTTCGAACGATTGCCTTTGTAGGCGCCGCCAGCGCCGCCTTCTTTACGTGGAGCGCCTGGTTTGATGAAGCTACGGCCTGACTTGTTCGGACCGCCGCGGTTGTCACCTGGTTTCCAGCCACCTGGCTTGTGGCTCGAGCGTGGCGCCAATGCGCTGCGCTTTGGTTCGAAACCTTCAATGACGTTAACTGGGATCAATTGCTTGGTGAAGCGTTCGATGCGCTTGACGTTGATGCCTTCAGCGTGATTCACCAGCGAGACGGCAACGCCGTTGCGGCCGGCACGACCAGTACGGCCGATACGGTGGACGTAGTCTTCCGGGAATTTCGGCAGATCGTAGTTGAATACGTGCGTGATGCGAGGAACGTCGATACCGCGGGCAGCAACATCAGTGGCAACCAGAACGCGCACTTGACCTCGGCGCAGGCTGTCCAGAGTGCGGTTACGTGCTCCTTGATGCATATCACCATGCAAAGCAGCAGCAGTGAAGCCAGCAATGTTCAGGCGATCGGCGATGGTGTCGGCGTCACGTTTGGTGGCGGTAAATACAACTGCTTGATCCATGGTGACGTCGCGCAGTAGATGATCCAGTAGGCGATTCTTGTGCAACAAGTCGTCAACGAAGTGCACCTTCTGTTGAATGTTTTCGTGCTTGGTGGCCGAACCGGCGATCTGGATGATCATCGGGTTCTTGGTGATGCGTTTCGCCATGTTGCCGACCACGCCATCCAGCGTCGCTGAAAATAGCATGGTTTGACGTGTTTCCGGAGTTGCGTCAACGATCTTTTCGATGTCGTCGATGAAGCCCATGTCGAGCATTCGGTCAGCTTCGTCGAGCACCAGAATTTGCAGTTGCGAGAAATCGATCTTGCCCGATTCCATGTGGTCTATCAAACGACCAGGGGTGGCAACCAGGATTTCAGGGTTCTTCGACAGCAATTGCATTTGCTTAGGGTAAGGCATGCCACCTAGGATCGAGATTGCTTTGATGCGTTTCATTTGCGATCCGTACTTGTCGGTTGCAGTAGTCACTTGCAGGGCCAGCTCGCGGGTTGGCGTAAGCACCAACATTTTCGGCTGTGCAGGCTTGAATCGTGGACGCTCGCGGCGCACGTGGGAAGCCTGCATTTCCTGGTTAGGTATCTTGCTAGCAGCAGCAACTGGTTGCTCGGATGCGAATTTGTGGAGCGCAGGCAGCATGAATGCTGCAGTCTTGCCGGAACCGGTTTGCGACGAAACCAGCAGATCGCGGCCTTCGATGGCGGCGGGGATAGCTTGCTTCTGAACGTCGGTCGGTTTTGTGTAGCCGGCGTCAGCCAATGCTTTGATGATAGACGAGTGGAGGCCTAGTGATTCAAAAGTCATTATCTTCTTTCGTAAAGTGCAGCGGCATATACTGCACATTGTCGTATGACGACAATGTGCAGTATATGCAAAAAAGCAACGCCAACCATCGAAATGACTAAGAAAGAAATACAAAGAAATTTCGGCACAAAAGCTTTGCGCCGGTACGGTGTCAGGATCGACACACAAGGCGGGAGGGCTTTTACAATGCAATGTCCTCAATTTTAGGCTAGCGAAGCTACTTATTATTTTTTTACAGCAAACAAGGAAATCGATATGATCGGTATTCGGGAGCCTACTGCCTGCGCTCGTTATCGCAACGCAGTATAAAATAATACATGATTTGTGCAATTGATGCACCAGCTTCTTGCAAATATCATTGTGAACGGCTGCTAAATATAAAAGCCGCGTGACTAACCG
>DCSW01000088.1:19649-42048 GCA_002325825.1 Collimonas sp. UBA1456 | reverse complement strand
ATGACAAAAGGTAAGTTTGAGCGGACCAAGCCGCACGTCAACGTCGGCACTATTGGCCACGTCGATCACGGTAAGACCACGCTGACAGCGGCGATCGCGACAGTACTGTCGAAGAAGTTTGGTGGAGAAGCGAAAGCATACGATCAGATTGACGCGGCGCCAGAAGAAAAGGCACGCGGCATCACAATCAACACAGCGCACGTTGAATACGAAACGGCAAACCGTCACTACGCTCACGTTGACTGTCCAGGCCACGCTGACTATGTTAAAAATATGATCACCGGTGCCGCACAAATGGACGGCGCGATCCTAGTTTGCTCGGCAGCTGACGGCCCAATGCCGCAGACTCGTGAGCATATCCTGTTGTCGCGCCAAGTTGGCGTGCCATACATCATCGTATTTCTGAACAAGGCCGACATGGTCGACGACGAAGAGTTGCTCGAGCTGGTCGAGATGGAAGTCCGAGAGCTGTTGACTAAATACGAGTTCCCGGGCGACGATCTGCCAGTCATCAAGGGTTCTGCGAAGCTGGCGCTGGAAGGCGACACTGGTCCACTGGGCGAGCAAGCGATCATGGCCCTAGCCGAAGCGCTGGATACTTACATCCCAACGCCAGAGCGCGCTGTTGATGGTTCGTTTCTGTTGCCAGTGGAAGACGTGTTCTCGATCTCGGGCCGAGGCACTGTTGTGACTGGTCGTGTTGAGCGCGGTATCGTTAAGGTTGGCGAAGCACTACAAATTATTGGTATTCGTGATACGCAAGATACTGTTTGCACTGGCGTTGAAATGTTTCGTAAGCTGCTAGATCAAGGCCAAGCTGGCGATAATGTTGGCGTTCTGTTGCGCGGCACCAAGCGTGAAGACGTAGAGCGTGGCCAAGTATTGGCGAAGCCAAACTCGATCAAGCCGCACAAACATTTCACCGGCGAGATCTATGTTTTGTCGAAAGACGAAGGTGGCCGTCATACTCCGTTCTTCAACAATTATCGTCCACAGTTCTATTTCCGTACAACGGATGTGACTGGTTCGATCGAATTACCGATAGATAAAGAAATGGTGATGCCAGGCGATAACGTGTCAATCACAGTGATGCTGATCAATCCGATCGCGATGGAAGAAGGTCTGCGTTTCGCGATTCGAGAAGGTGGTCGTACTGTTGGCGCGGGTGTTGTTGCTAAAATCCTTGCTGACGCGTAATAGAAAAAAGTAGCAATCGCTGCGACTCGAGGAGCTCTCGTCTTACGGTGTTCGATGTCTGAACGGTAAGCGTAAATTACGCTGGCCAAGCCGTTAAGATAAAATATGTTAAGTATAGGGGTGTAGCTCAATTGGCAGAGCGCCGGTCTCCAAAACCGGAGGTTGGGGGTTCGATGCCCTCCGCCCCTGCCACCGATTTAGGTGTAGGGTACTGAAGTTACTGAAAGTAAGACACGTATGTCTAACCACTCTGTGCAAACTGTCGGCAAGCCCGGTAATAAGCTTAAATTAATACTCGCAGTTTTGGCTGTCGTTTCCGGCGTTGTTGGCTTTTATTTTTTGTCTGGACAATCGGGTCTTTTGCGCTCTGGACCTCTGGTTTCCGGTTTGGTGGTAGCTACCACTCTGGCATGGAGTTCGATACAAGGTCGTGAATTCCTTGGTTTTTCCAAAGAGGCAGTGCGTGAAACCAAAAAAGTTGTTTGGCCTAAACGCAAAGAAGCAATGCACATCACTGCCATCGTTTTTGCATTTGTGCTGGTGATGGCTACTTTCCTCTGGGGTATCGATAAGATTCTGGAGGTCTTGTTGTACGACGTGATATTGAGTTGGAAACAATAATGAGCGATAGCACACAAAACGATGCGCAGCCAACGCCGCCTGCTGTTACGCTTTCGGCGCCAGTTGAAAAAAAGCGCTGGTATGTGGTGCATGCTTATGCCGGTATGGAAAAAAGCGTGCAACGCGTGCTTGCCGAGCGCATTACTCGCGCAGGAATGCAAGAGCAATTCGGCCAGATTCTGGTGCCGACTGAAGAAGTGATTGAAGTTAAGAATGGCCAAAAAGCCGTCACCGAACGTAGTTTCTTCCCAGGCTATGTTCTGGTTGAGATGGCAATGACCGACGAAACATGGCACTTGGTAAAGAACACCAGTAAGGTAACCGGTTTCATCGGTGGCAAGTCAAACAAGCCGACACCAATCCCGCAGCATGAAGTCGACAAGATTATGCGGCAAATTCAAGACGGAATCGAAAAACCACGGCCGAAGGTTCTGTACGAAATCGGAGAGCTGGTTCGTATAAAGGAAGGTGCTTTCACCGATTTTAACGGCAACGTCGAAGAAGTCAATTACGAAAAGTCCCGCGTGCGCGTGACCGTAACTATTTTTGGTCGCGCCACACCGGTCGAGCTGGAATTCGACAAAGTCGAAAAAGTCTAAGCTGCGCATTACCTCATCGCACGCGAACGTAAAAGCAGTAACAGATTTAAACAAGCGTCATTCGGAGCGCCATGGACTAAACCTCATAAAATCCGAAACAGAAAGAAGAGCCCTACTAGATCGTTGCTCGGCATGCCAGGTTAGTCAAAAGGCGCTAACACTCACAGACTTAGGAGCCAATCATGGCAAAGAAAATTATTGGTTTTATCAAGCTGCAAGTGCCAGCTGGTAAAGCAAACCCATCCCCACCAATCGGCCCAGCATTGGGTCAGCGCGGTCTGAATATCATGGAATTTTGTAAGGCATTTAATGCTCAGACACAAGGTGTTGAGCCGGGACTGCCAATTCCAGTCGTGATCACAGCGTTCGCCGACAAGTCCTTCACTTTCGTTATGAAGACTCCTCCAGCAACGATCCTGATCAAAAAGGCTTCTGGCATCACTAAGGGCTCGTCTAAGCCGCATACCGACAAGGTTGGTTCGATCACACGTCAGCAAGCAGAAGAAATCGCTATCTTGAAAAAACCTGATTTGACTGGTTCTGATCTGGAGGCTGGCGTACGTACGATCGCCGGTTCTGCTCGTTCGATGGGTATCACAGTGGAGGGGCTGTAATGGCTAAGTTATCTAAGCGCGCAAAAGCGATCAAGGCAAAAGTTGATCGTACCAAAGCATATCCATTCGATAACGCAGTGGCATTAATCAAGGAATGCGCAACTGCAAAATTTAACGAATCGATCGACGTATCTGTTCAACTTGGCGTTGATGCGAAGAAATCGGATCAAGTGGTTCGAGGTTCTGTCGTGCTCCCAGCTGGCACCGGAAAGACCGTTCGCGTTGCAGTATTTGCTTCCGGCGATAAAGCCGAACAAGCCAAAGCTGCCGGTGCCGACGTCGTTGGCATGGAAGACCTGGCTGAGCAGATCAAAGCCGGTAACATGCCTTTCGACATCGTGATCGCTTCGCCTGATACCATGCGTATCGTTGGTACCCTGGGTCAGATCCTGGGACCACGCGGCCTGATGCCAAATCCGAAAGTTGGTACTGTTACTCTTGACGTCGCAACTGCCATCAAGAACGCTAAAGCCGGCCAAGTGCAGTATCGTACCGACAAGGCAAGTATCATCCACGCAACGATAGGCCGTAAATCATTTAGCGATGCAGAACTGAAGTCCAATTTGTTGGTACTGATCGAAGCATTGAGCAAGGCCAAGCCAGCAACCAGCAAGGGTGTATACCTGCGCAAGATCTCGTTGTCCTCGACAATGGGTGCCGGCGTTCGTGTCGATCAGTTGACACTGGCAGCGTAAGCGGCTGAATTGAATCACAAATTCTGATGGCGATGCGTAAGTCGAATAGCCATCAGAAAAATCTTTGGGCTGGACCTGTATTGGTTGTATCGATGCAGGTCCAGGCAATCAAAGACCGTTGGTCTGCGTGCATCAGTTAGTGCACAAAGTTAAATATTAGACGAGCAATCGTTTGACAACCAACGCAGATGGTGTGCCCGAACAAGTTTTGTAGTCTCAACCGCTGTGTGTCTTTTTTATGATACTTCAGTACTGAACTCCTAACTTCGGATGCCGTGTTCGAACCGATGTGAGGTAAGTAACCACTCGCGGTTATGTCGTTACCTAGCATCATTTTTGGAGGTTGATCTTGAGTCTCAATCTGAATGACAAAAAGGCCGTGGTCGCCGAAGTCTCTGCAAAAGTAGCAGCTGCACAGACTATCGTCGTAGCCGAATATCGTGGCATCCAGGTTGGTCACTTGACCCAACTGCGCTCTAATGCGCGTACCCAGGGTGTGTACCTGCGTGTATTGAAAAATACACTAGCACGTCGCGCCGTTGAGGGTACTGCATTTGCTGACCTCGCCTCGCAAATGACCGGCCCGTTGATCTACTCGATCTCCGAAGACGCCGTTGCTGCTGCAAAAGTTATTAACGACTTTGCAAAAACCAACGACAAACTGGTCGTTAAGGTAGGTAACTACGCTGGTAAGTCGCTAGACAAAGCAGGTGTACAAGCGTTGGCAAACATTCCAAGTCGCGAAGTTCTGTTGGCCCAAGTTGGGAGCATGATGCAGATGCCGATCGCTGGATTTGTGCGTAGTTTGGCTGCTCTGGCAGCGAAAAAAGAAGCCGAAAGCACTGATTCTTAATCATTGAGCACGTACTCGGCGCTTTTTTTAGCGTTAAAAGCAATCAGATGTTATTACTGTAAAAAATTAGGAGTTTCACATGGCCTTTGATAAAAATACATTCTTGGAACAAGTCGAGTCCCTGACTGTTATGGAGTTGAATGACCTGGTTAAGGCATTCGAAGAGAAGTTTGGCGTTTCCGCAGCAGCTGTTGCAGTTGCTGGCGGCGGCGCTGCTGTCGGTGGTGCTGTAGTTGAAGAGCAAACCGAGTTCACCGTTGTCCTGAAGGGCATCGGCGTTAACAAGGTTGGCGTAATTAAGGCTGTTCGCGAAATCACGGGCCTGGGCTTGAAAGAAGCTAAAGACCTGGTTGACGGCGCACCGAAGGCAGTTAAAGAGAGCGTTTCGAAAGCCGATGCTGATGCTGTAGCTAAGAAATTGATTGAAGCCGGCGCAGAAGCTGAAATCAAGTAATTTCAACTTCTTTGAGCGCATTTATTGCGCTGAAGTCAAAGCGCCGAACTCTCGAGAAAGAGGGTTCGGCTTTGGCTTCTTTGTCGTTTTTGATTTTGTTTGGCGCTTGTTGTTTTATTAAGCGTTCGTTCTCATCAAGCTCGAAGGGCTGAGACTTGAGGAATTGTTGGTTAGGATAGTTTAGCTAGTGAAGTGGTTTTGTAGTTTTTTTGATCTAGTCTGACCGAAATATCCGGCGAATCTTGAATTCTCTCTCCTTCCTGTCAATCACGGAGTGTTCAATGCACTACTCATTTACTGAGAAGAAGCGTATTCGTAAGTCCTTTGCGAAACGCGCTAACGTTCACCATGTTCCATTCCTGCTGGCGACCCAGCTTGAGTCGTATCTTGGCTTTTTGCAAGCAGACAAAGTGCCGTCTCAACGTAAGAACGAGGGCCTACAATCGGCTTTCACATCTATTTTTCCTATCGTTTCGCACAATGGTTTTGCGCGTCTCGAATTCTTATCTTACGTTCTCGGCGATCCGCCATTCGACGTCAAGGAATGCCAACAGCGTGGTCTGACATTCGCGTCGCCATTACGCGCCAAGGTGCGTCTGGTGATCCTAGACAAGGAGTCTCCGACTAAGCCGGTCGTCAAGGAAATGAAAGAGCAGGAAGTGTACATGGGCGAATTGCCGCTCATGACCACCACCGGCTCGTTTATCATCAACGGCACTGAGCGTGTGATCGTTTCTCAGCTACATCGTTCCCCTGGAGTGTTCTTTGAGCATGACCGCGGCAAGACGCACTCGTCCGGTAAGTTGCTGTTCTCGGCACGTATCATTCCTTACCGCGGTTCTTGGCTCGACTTTGAGTTTGACCCGAAAGACATTCTATTCTTTCGCGTTGACCGTCGCCGAAAAATGCCTGTCACGATCCTGCTGAAAGCGATTGGCATGTCGGTCGAGCAGATCCTAGCCAACTTCTTCGTATTCGACAATTTCGCGCTGCGTAACGAGGGTGCCGAAATGGAATTCGTCCCCGAACGCCTGCGTGGCGAAGTGGCGCGTTTCGACATTACCGACAAATCGCGCAAGGTTCTGGTTGCTAAAGACAAGCGTATTAACTCCAAGCACGTGCGTGACATCGAAGCCGCCGGCATCAAGAACATCTTGGTACCAGAAGACTATCTTCTGGGCCGCGTCATAGCCCGCAACATCGTTGATGGTGATACCGGCGAAGTAGTTGCCAACGCTAACGATGAGTTGACTGAAGAGTTGCTGGCAAAGCTGCGCGAAGCTGACATTACCGACATCCAAACTCTGTACACGAACGATCTGGATCAAGGCAGCTACATTTCACAAACGCTGCGTAGCGACGATACCAACGACCAGATGGCTGCTCGTGTAGCGATCTATCGCATGATGCGTCCTGGCGAACCGCCAACCGAAGATTCGGTGGAAGCACTGTTCAACGGCTTGTTCTATAATGAAGACCGTTACGATCTGTCGGCTGTCGGCCGTATGAAATTCAACCGCCGTATTGGCTGTGATGAACAGACCGGCGCCATGACGCTGTCGAACGAAGACGTGCTGGCCGTGATCACGATCCTGGTTGAGCTGCGCAATGGCCGAGGCGAAGTCGATGATATTGATCACTTGGGTAACCGTCGCGTACGTTGCGTCGGCGAACTGGCTGAGAACCAATTCCGTGCCGGTTTGGTGCGGGTTGAGCGCGCAGTCAAGGAACGCCTCGGCCAAGCTGAAACAGACAACCTGATGCCCCATGACTTGATCAATTCCAAGCCGATTTCGGCTGCTATCCGTGAATTCTTCGGCTCGTCGCAGTTGTCGCAGTTTATGGATCAAACTAACCCGCTGTCGGAAATCACACACAAGCGCCGCGTATCGGCACTTGGACCGGGCGGTTTGACACGTGAGCGCGCCGGCTTTGAGGTCCGCGACGTGCATCCGACCCACTACGGCCGCGTTTGCCCGATAGAAACACCGGAAGGCCCGAACATTGGTTTGATTAACTCGCTGGCGCTGTATGCTCGCTTGAATGAATACGGCTTCCTGGAAACACCATACCGCAAGGTTGAAGACAGCAAGGTAACTGACCAGATCGATTATCTGTCGGCGATTGAAGAAGGCCGCTACATTATCGCTCAGGCGAACGCGACCATCGACAAGTCCATGAAGCTGTCTGATGAGCTGGTTTCCGCGCGTGAAGCTGGCGAAACCATTTTGGTATCGCCAGAGCGCGTTCAGTACATGGACGTTGCGCCAGGTCAGGTGGTTTCGGTTGCGGCATCTTTGATCCCGTTCCTCGAGCACGATGACGCGAATCGCGCATTGATGGGTGCCAACATGCAGCGTCAGGCAGTCCCTTGCTTGCGTCCAGAAAAAGCATTAGTCGGTACTGGTATCGAACGCACCGTGGCAGTTGACTCGGGCACTACCGTGCAGGCACTGCGTGGTGGTATTGTTGATTACGTCGATGCAGGCCGCGTCGTTATTCGCGTGAATGACGAAGAAGCGACTGCTGGCGAAGTCGGCGTCGATATCTACAATCTAATCAAGTACACCCGTTCGAACCAGAACACCAACATCAACCAACGGCCAATCGTGCAAGTTGGTGTCCGCGTCGCTAAACACGACGTGATCGCCGACGGCGCATCGACCGATCTGGGCGAGTTGGCGCTGGGTCAGAATATGCTGGTAGCGTTTATGCCATGGAATGGCTACAACTTCGAAGATTCGATTTTGATCTCCGAAAAAGTCGTCGCTGATGATCGATATACTTCAATCCATATCGAGGAGTTGTCGGTTATTGCACGCGACACTAAGTTGGGTGCCGAAGAAATCACCCGCGATATCTCTAACCTGGCAGAAAATCAGTTAGCTCGTCTGGATGAATCAGGCATCGTCTATATCGGCGCTGAAGTTGAAGCAGGCGATACGCTGGTCGGTAAGGTCACTCCTAAGGGCGAAACTCAACTGACGCCAGAAGAAAAGCTGCTGCGCGCGATTTTCGGCGAAAAGGCCTCGGACGTAAAAGATACGTCTCTGCGTGTGCCTTCTGGCATGGTTGGTACGGTGATCGACGTGCAAGTGTTTACCCGCGAAGGCATCCAACGCGACAAACGCGCACAACAGATTATCGACGACGAACTACAACGTTATCGCTTGGATCTGAATGACCAGTTGCGTATCGTTGAAGGAGATGCTTTCGAGCGTCTTGAACGTATGTTGATCGGCAAGGCGGTCAACGGCGGTCCGAAGAAGCTGGCCAAGGGTAGCAAGCTAACCAAGGGATACCTGGCAGACCTGGACAAGTATCATTGGTTCGACATTCGTCCTGCGGACGATGATGCTGCCGCGGCATTGGAGGCGATCAAGGAATCGATTGCCGAGAAGCGTCAGCAGTTCGACCTAGCATTTGAAGAAAAGCGCAAGAAGCTGACCCAAGGTGATGAGCTACAGCCAGGCGTGCAAAAGATGGTCAAGGTTTACCTGGCTGTTAAGCGTCGACTGCAACCTGGCGATAAGATGGCCGGCCGTCACGGTAACAAGGGCGTGGTTTCGCGTATCCTGCCGATCGAAGACATGCCACACATGGCTGATGGTACGCCGGCAGACATAGTATTGAACCCGCTGGGCGTTCCGTCACGGATGAATATCGGTCAGGTTTTGGAAGTACATCTGGGATGGGCGGCCAAGGGTCTGGGCCTGCGTATCGGCGAAATGCTAAAGGTGCAAGCCAAGATCGTGGAACTGCGCAGGTTTTTGACCACGATCTATAACGAGTCGGGCAAGTCAGAGGATCTGGATAGCTTGACGGATGATGAGATCCTGCATCTGGCCAACAATCTGAAGTCTGGTGTGCCGTTCGCTACACCGGTGTTCGACGGTGCGCACGAAGAAGAAATTCGTCGCATGTTGGATCTGGCTTATCCTGACGCCATCGCCAAGCAACTGGGCATGACGCCATCGAAAAACCAGGTCACCATGTATGACGGCCGCACCGGCGAAGCGTTCGAGCGCACCGTGACAGTCGGCTACATGCACTACCTGAAACTGCACCATCTGGTCGATGACAAGATGCACGCACGTTCGACCGGTCCTTACTCGCTGGTTACTCAGCAGCCATTGGGTGGTAAGGCGCAGTTCGGCGGTCAGCGCTTCGGTGAGATGGAAGTTTGGGCATTGGAGGCTTACGGTGCGTCGTACGTGCTGCAAGAAATGCTGACAGTGAAGTCGGATGATGTGAACGGTCGTATCAAAGTGTATGAAAACCTGGTCAAGGGTGACCATGTGATTGATGCAGGCATGCCGGAATCCTTCAACGTTCTGTTGAAGGAAATTCGGTCGTTGGGTATTGATATGGATTTTGATCGCGAATAAGCGATTAAAATCCACCGTCTCTCATTGCGGTACAGAATTTAAGAGGTGCCGAAATGCGACGAATTACTCTGTCCCCAACTGACTAGACCGTGAGATCGAGTCAGGCCGGACAACGGCATTATAAGGTAAGGTAGCGATACTCTTGGCAACTGTATTTGCGCATTAAAAGATTACATAATGTTGGAGGATAGAGTAATTCGCCACGCTGTGGTGGCTCTTAAACTCTGTCCCGCAATCAAATTAATCACCTGGAGTGATACATGAAAGCACTGCTCGATTTATTCAAGCAAGTTCAGCAAAGTGAACAGTTCGACTCGATCAAAATTGGTCTGGCGTCGCCCGAAAAAATTCGTTCGTGGTCTTATGGCGAAGTTAAAAAGCCAGAAACTATCAACTACCGTACCTTTAAACCAGAGCGCGACGGTCTGTTCTGCGCCAAGATTTTTGGCCCGATCAAAGACTACGAATGCCTGTGCGGTAAATACAAGCGTCTGAAGCACCGCGGTGTTATCTGCGAAAAGTGTGGCGTTGAGGTTACCCTAGCCAAAGTGCGTCGCGAACGTATGGGCCACATCGAGCTAGCATCGCCGACCGCCCATATCTGGTTCCTGAAGTCGCTGCCGTCGCGTCTGGGCATGGTCCTCGACATGACCCTGCGGGATATCGAGCGCGTATTGTATTTCGAAGCCTACGTTATCACCGATCCAGGCATGACGCCGCTGAAGCGTTGTCAGATCATGTCGGAAGACGACTACGCCGCCAAATATGAAGAATACGGCGACGATTTCACTGCATTTATGGGCGCCGAGGGCATCCGTGAGTTGCTGCGCGCGATCGATATCGATCGCGATGCAGAAACCCTGCGTCAGGAATTGAAAGAGTCAAAGTCAGAAGCCAAAATCAAGAAATACGCCAAGCGCTTGAAAGTGCTGGAAGCGTTCCAACGTTCGGGCATCAAGCCTGATTGGATGATTATGGAAGTGTTACCGGTGCTGCCGCCTGAGTTGCGTCCGCTGGTACCTCTGGATGGGGGGCGTTTCGCGACTTCCGATCTGAACGATCTGTATCGCCGCGTCATAAACCGTAACAACCGTCTGAAGCGCCTGATAGAATTGCACGCGCCGGAAATCATAACCCGTAACGAAAAGCGGATGTTGCAAGAAGCGGTTGACTCGCTGCTGGACAATGGCCGTCGGGGTAAGGCAATGACTGGTGCCAATAAGCGTCCGCTGAAATCCCTGGCAGAAATGATCAAGGGTAAGGGCGGCCGTTTCCGTCAAAACTTGTTGGGTAAACGCGTCGACTATTCTGGTCGTTCGGTTATCGTGGTTGGCCCACAACTTAAACTGCATCAGTGCGGCTTGCCGAAGCTGATGGCGTTGGAACTGTTCAAGCCATTTATTTTTCACAGGCTGGAAGTGATGGGCATCGCCAGCACCATCAAGGCAGCCAAAAAGGAGGTTGAAAATCAGACTCCCGTGGTATGGGATATCCTGGAAGACGTGATCCGTGAACATCCGGTTATGTTGAACCGTGCGCCGACATTGCACCGTCTGGGTATTCAGGCGTTTGAGCCGGTCCTGATCGAAGGCAAGGCAATCCAATTGCATCCGCTAGTCTGTGCTGCATTCAATGCTGACTTTGACGGTGATCAGATGGCGGTCCACGTTCCATTGTCGATCGAAGCACAGATGGAAGCACGCACCCTGATGCTGGCTTCTAACAACATCCTGTTCCCATCGAACGGCGAACCGTCGATCGTGCCGTCGCAGGATATCGTGTTGGGTCTGTACTACGCCACCCGTGAAAAAATCAACGGCAATGGTGAAGGCATGATGTTCTCTGACGTATCGGAAGCTATCCGTGCTTACGACAACAAGGAAGTCGAGTTGACGACCCGCGTTACCGTCCGCATCACCGAGTATTCGAAAGATCCGGCGACAGGCGAATTCGTCAAGACCATCAAGCGTTACGAAACGACTGTTGGCCGCGCGATCCTGTCGGAAATTCTGCCTAAGGGCTTGCCATTCACTGTACTGAACCGCGCGTTGAAGAAAAAGGAAATCTCGAGGCTGATCAACACGGCATTTCGTAGGTGCGGCCTGCGCGCGACGGTAGTGTTTGCCGACCAATTGATGCAGTCCGGGTTTCGTTTGGCGACCCGTGCCGGTATCTCGATCTGCGTGGACGACATTCTGGTACCGCCACAAAAGGTAACCATCATCGCCACTGCAGAACAAGAAGTGAAGCAGATCGAACAGCAATACTCGTCCGGTCTGGTGACTGCCGGCGAACGTTACAATAAGGTTGTGGATATTTGGGGCAAGGCCGGCGACGACGTCGGCAAGGCCATGATGGAACAATTGAAGATGGAAGACGTGATTCGCCGCGACGGCACCAAGGGTACTCAGGAATCGTTCAACGCGATTTACATGATGGCCGACTCTGGTGCGCGTGGTTCTGCAGCACAGATCCGTCAGCTGGCCGGTATGCGTGGCCTGATGGCAAAACCGGATGGTTCGATTATCGAAACGCCGATTACCGCGAACTTCCGTGAAGGTCTGAACGTTTTGCAGTACTTCATCTCGACCCACGGTGCTCGTAAGGGTCTGGCCGATACGGCATTGAAGACCGCGAACTCAGGTTATCTGACGCGTCGTCTGGTTGACGTGACCCAGGATCTGGTCGTGATCGAAGATGATTGCGGCACCTCCAATGGCGCCTCGATAAAGGCGATGGTTGAGGGCGGTGAAGTGATTGAAGCGCTGCGCGACCGTATCCTCGGCCGTGTTGCTGCCAACGATATCGTCAATCCTGAAACTCAGAGCACCTTGTACGAATCCGGTACTTTACTTGACGAAGATGCGGTCGAAGAAATCGAACGCCTCGGCATCGATGAAGTTAAGGTTCGCACGCCGCTGACATGCGACACACGCTACGGCCTGTGCGCGCAATGTTATGGCCGCGACCTGGGCCGCGGCACGCTGGTCAACAATGGCGAAGCAGTCGGTGTGGTTGCCGCACAGTCGATCGGTGAGCCAGGTACTCAGCTGACCATGCGTACGTTCCACATCGGTGGTGCGGCGTCGCGTTCGGCGGTGGCATCCAGTGTTGAAGTCAAGTCCAACGGCACGGTTCGCTTCACCGCGACCATGCGTTACGTGACTAATGGCAAGGGCGAACTGATCGTGATTTCCCGTTCCGGCGAGGTCCTGATCACTGATGACCACGGCCGTGAGCGTGAGCGCCATAAAGTACCGTACGGTGCGACACTGATCGTCAAGGATGGCTTGACCATCAAGGCTGGTACCCCACTAGCGACATGGGATCCTCTGACTCGTCCGATCATTACCGAGTACACCGGTACTGTTCGCTTCGAGAATGTCGAAGAAGGTTCGACCGTTGCTCGACAGATCGATGAAGTTACTGGTCTGTCGACTCTGGTAGTTATCGATGCGAAGCGTCGTGGTTCAGTCACCAAGACTGTTCGTCCGCAAGTTAAACTGCTCAACGAACAAGGCGAAGAAGTCAAGATCGCTGGTACTGAACACGCTGTCACGATCGGCTTTCAGGTTGGCGCGCTGATTACAGTCAAAGACGGCCAGCAAGTGCACGTTGGTGAGGTGTTGGCACGTATCCCGACTGAATCGCAAAAGACACGCGATATTACCGGGGGTCTGCCACGCGTTGCCGAACTGTTCGAAGCGCGTTCACCGAAGGATGCCGGTATGTTGGCTGAAATCACAGGTACTGTAGCGTTTGGTAAGGAAACTAAGGGCAAGCAACGCCTGGAAATTACAGACATGGACGGCAACAAGCACGAGTTTCTGATTACCAAGGACAAGCAAGTGCTGGTGCATGACGGCCAGGTCGTAAACAAGGGTGAAATGATTGTCGACGGCCCAGCCGATCCGCAAGACATCCTGCGCCTGTTGGGTATCGAAGCGCTGGCACGTTACATTGTCGACGAAGTTCAAGACGTGTACCGTTTGCAAGGCGTGAAGATCAACGACAAACACATCGAAGTGATCGTACGCCAGATGTTGCGTCGCGTTCAAATCGTTGATGCAGGCGATGCGTCGTACATCACTGGTGAGCAAGTCGAGCGTTCGGAACTGTTGGACGAAAACGATCGGGTGATTGCGGCGGGCAAGATTCCCGCAACCTACGAAAACGTATTGCTGGGTATTACCAAGGCATCGCTGTCAACCGATTCGTTCATCTCGGCCGCATCGTTCCAGGAAACCACTCGCGTGTTGACCGAAGCTGCCATCATGGGCAAAAAAGACACGCTGCGCGGCTTGAAGGAAAATGTTATAGTTGGTCGTCTGATTCCAGCCGGCACCGGTCTCGCATTCCATCGCGCACGCAAGGAAAAAGACACCTGGGAAGCGGAAGAGCGCACAGCGTTGCTGCAATCCGAACAGGCAGCGCGCCTGGTAGCTGCAGCAGCGCGCGAATCTGAGGAATTGTAGCGTACAATAGCGAGCTCACTCTCATTCTCGACCATCACTACGCCACGTACCTGGGTGATCGCAAAAATTAGTACAGTTTTTTACAATAAGTTTAAAAGTAATAAAGGCCATAGTTTTTATAACAAATTTGGCTGTTACCGCCCATCAGAAAGGGAAAAATTAGCCGGAAGCTAGCGTAGTTAAAAGGGTTAGATCAGTATTGATTGCGGTTTCTAAGGTCTACTTTCGACTTTATGGCGATGCCGATTCTTAACAAATTCCTGGTACTGGAGTTGGCAAACTGTGAATGGATTTACAAGTTCGAGAACGTTCTATTGCTAGGAACTTCGGAGGTCGGCAAGACGCATACCGCACTGGTACTAGGATTAGTTGCCTGTCATAAAGGACACAGCGGCGCCTTTATAACGGTGGTAGCCCCCGGGTAAATGAACTGATGGAAGCGCGTGACGAGAAATGGTTGCGTGCCTTGCAAAAGCAACNNCTGACTAACGTCAAGTTGCTGATTATCGATGAACGGGGCTATGTGCCATTCACGGCGATAGGTATGAAATTGTTGTGTGAAATCTTTAGTTGGTGCTATGCACATGGCGCCACGCTGGTGACAGCAAACTTGCCGATTGACGAGTAGACCAGTATCCTCGGTTCGGAGCGGTTGACCAGCTCGTTGCTTGACCAGCTCATTCATCACGTCCACATACTGGAGATGAATGACGAATCGTATTCGATTTGCTACTAACAAGAAACAGCAACAACGCAATGCCAAACCCAACATCTTCCATGAAAAATGAGGGGCCAACACCTGTAAAAACAAAAATAACATCTTGGGGGGAACGGGCGAAGCGCAGCGTAGCCCGTTCCCCAAAATTCTGCCGCGCAGTGAAATGTGGAGTGAAAATTTTTCCACAAATTTTCTGGATAATAAATAATGTTCAAGGTGCCAAGATAACACATGGTAATTGGTGTCCATCTTATGGTAGGCTCCTACATATTTGAATAATTCGGACCTCCGCCGCCTTCCGGCGTCACCCAGACGATGTTTTGTGTCGGGTCCTTGATGTCGCAAGTCTTGCAGTGCACACAGTTCTGCGCATTGATTTGCAGGCGTTCAGTTTTATCTTCATTGATCACAAATTCGTAGACGCCGGCAGGGCAGTAGCGTGCTTCCGGTCCGGCGTAATAGCGCAGGTTGATATTGACCGGGACGGTCGGATCTTTCAGTGTCAGATGGATCGGTTGGTCTTCGGAATGGTTGGTGTTGGAAATAAATACTGAAGACAAGCGATCGAAAGTCAGCTTGCCGTCCGGTTTTGGATATTTGATCGGCGCATAGTTGGCGGCCGACTTCAGGCATTGATGATCTGCATGGCCGTGGTGCAGAGTCCACGGCGCCTTGCCGCCGAATACCACTTGGTCGATACCAACCATCAGCGTGCCAAGGTAACGGCCTTTGCTCATCCATGGCTTGAAATTACGTGCCTTGTGAAGTTCTTCATACAACCAGGAATGCTCGAATGCCGCGCTATAAGCGTTCAATTCGTCGAATTGTCGGTTGTTTCTCAACGCCTCAAATGCCGCGTTGGCGGCCAACATGCCGGTCTTGATGGCGGAGTGGCTGCCCTTGATGCGGCTAGCGTTGAGGAAGCCGGCGTCGCAGCCGATCAGTGCGCCGCCGGGGAAGGTCAGCTTGGGCAGCGATTGCAGACCACCTACCGTGATCGCCCGCGCGCCGTATGAGATACGCGTGCCGCCCTGGAAGAACTTGCTGATTTCCGGGTGCTTCTTGTAGCGCTGGAATTCCTCGTATGGCGACAGGTATGGATTTTCATAGGCCAAACCGATCACGTGGCCGACCGCGACCTGGTTATTTTCAAGATGGTACAGGAAGGAACCGCCGTAGGTCTTGGTATCGAGCGGCCAACCAGCGGTGTGAATCACTAGTCCCGGTTGATGCATCTTGGAATTGATTTTCCACAGCTCCTTGATGCCAATTGCATAGGTTTGCGGGTCCTTGCCCTGGTTCAGGTCGAATTTTTCCATCAGTTGCTTGCCCAGATGTCCGCGCGCGCCTTCGGCAAACAGCGTGTATTTGGCATGCAGTTCCATTCCTAGCTGGAATGCATTGGTTGGCTGGCCATGACGGTCGATGCCCATGTTACCGGTGGCTACGCCATTGACCGAACCGTTCTCATTGTATAGTACCTCTGCAGCGGCGAACCCAGGGAAAATTTCGACGCCAAGCAGTTCGGCCTGTTGGCCCAGCCAGCGTACTACGTTGGCCAACGAGATGACGTAATTGCCACGATTCTGGAAGCAGGCCGGCAGCATCCAGTTCGGTATTTTGATAGCCTTGGTTTCAGTCAGGAACAAGAAACGGTCTTCGCTGACTTCGGTTGTCAGCGGCGCACCAAGTTCTTTCCAGTTTGGTAGCAGTTCGGTCAGGGCCTGCGGATCCATTACTGCACCGGACAGGATGTGGTCGCCTATTTCGCTGCCTTTTTCCAATACGCACACAGAGACCTCGCGGTCTTGTTCCACAGCTTGCTGCTTCAAACATATTGCCGCAGCCAGGCCAGCCGGGCCGCCGCCTACCACCACTACGTCATATGCCATCGCTTCGCGCGGACCGTATTGTTCTAGGATATTTGGGCCTGGGTTTGGAATCATTGTCTCTTTGCCTATATTTAATTTTCAAACGGATGTGCTAATTTTCAGGGATTTGCGGCAGGAGGCTAGGCCTCGTCTGCGGTTAGTGTTGCTCCTCGTTTGTTAGCAAGCATCCCCTTACATTAATCAGAAAAGTTGAGATATTGAAAATCAAAAAATACGTCCACACCAGTAGAATTGTTATGCGCTGGGGGGGGATATGGATGTGCTTTGTCACATCAACAATACGATTTATTTCCATTATATGAAACAGGTGTGTATCGAATCGCTGCAACAGATTGGCTGCGATGTCGAAGTCAAACCGTATGTAGGCGCCATCGGCCGCTCAAGTTTCGAGGCGAGCTACCAGATTCATCTCGCCGACATGCCAGATGTGATGTTTGCCGAAGGCTCCGCAAAAATTGTCTGGGTTGATATCGACCCATGCGCTGATTCCAGAAGATACGCACGCTGCAGGCATATGGATCTTTGAAGGCCTGAGCGAAAGCGCAAGGTATCGATGGAACTGTCGCCGCGCGAACGCGAAATCGCCGCGCCAATATGATGAATAAATTTTCTGTATCGACGTCCCGCGAACTGGTATATCGATTGCTGGACGTTACCCAGCCGGAGTGAATTAACGCACGCTCGGATAGGTTCTATCGGGTTTACCAGTAATTCAGGCAGATCGTCCAGTAAAGGCATCGATTTTTCTAGATCAACATCAGGGAATCAGAATAATTCGTCATTAGCGTGCCGCATGATCTTTCGTCGTAATACACGCTATTTGCATTCAAGATCGACACAATACGCGCTCTGGTTCGCTAAAATTTGTCCTGGTACGGATAAAGCAACTGGGGAATGGTTACCAATTAAACTCGGGCGATTGTTAGCCGAACATGTGCGTCAATGCTAGGTTGCATACCTGCATTATGCGCCGTTTCGAGACGCACATGCCGATCTGTGCGTGGGCAAAGATGTTTTGCTAGTGGATGAATGAGTTGGGTAAATGGCACAGAGGATTGAAGCTGGTTAGATGTAATTTTCAGCGCGGAATTGAGTGCCCGGCTGAAGTGCGTATTTTTATGGCATTGTTAGTAAGCGACTTTCAAAGCAATAATAATCTGAATTTACACGAATATGAGGCATTGATATGAACAAAGTTTATTCTGACGCGGCAAGCGCATTGTCTGGCATTGGCTGGCATTGGCAAAGACTGTCAGATCATCGCGGTCGGTGGTTTTCTTCTGTACGGCATCTCGGAGGTGCTGATTCTGGCTCTGCGCAACTCTAGCGTGCAGAACCTGACCGCGATCTCGAACAATGCGGGTGTCGATAGCTTCGCCCTCGGACAGATGTTGTCAACCCGCAAAATCAAGCAAATGCTCGCTTCCTACGTTGGCGAAAACAAGGAATGTGAGCGCCAGTGCATGGCCGGTGAACTGGAACTGGAATTTACACCGCAGGGCACGCTGGCATAAAAGTTGCGTGTTGGTATTCCTGCCTGCTTTACTAAGACTGGCGTCGGCATATTCGCGCAGCGCATCGTGGTCAATGGTTACGCTGGAAAAGCGGATCTAGCAGTGCACTGTTCGTAAGGCATAACACAGGATACAGTGAATGACATGGCATGAACTCGTGGTGAAATGGCCTCGCTGTGCGGCAAAGAAATTGCAGGATAGTTTTTACATCAATCTAGGAATCGGCTTGCCAATTTTGGTTACGAATCATATGCCGCCAGAGATAGAGGTATGGCTGTAATCGGAAAATGGCTTGCTGGACATCGGCCGATTTCCGACTGACGATGCGGTCGACCCTGATCTAATCCAAGGCCGGCAAGATCAATATCGTCATCCTCGGCGCGATGCAGGTTTCCAAGACTGGCGATCTGGACAACTGCATGGACAGCGCGCTGGAAGTGACGCCGCATGACCTAAAGGTGGTCGAGTTAGCGCCAGGCGTTGGTCAGCAGGACATCATTACGAAAACCGGCGCGCCATTGAATATCAGTGTATTGCACCGATATTTGTTACGGTTTTAACCTGGCACCGCTCCGACCGGCGCATGATTGCGCTGGTTTTGGGGAATCTTTGGAACGCCATTGGTGCGACGCGGTAAGACGATTTGCTACGGTTCTGTTGTGTTATAGTGGAACGATGACAGCGTATACACTAAGATATTGCGTATACGCAAAGCAAAACGTGACAGTTTGTTTTTCGCTATTAATTGCGGCATCCGTCAAGCCCCTACGAACAAAACTGCATGACTATACCCATGCACAAAACTGTTCGGCGTCTGTCGCCAGCCGGTTGCATAACCTGGCGTACCGGGAGTGGGGTGATCCGCAATAGAGTAAACTGGTGTTGAACGATGTCGGGCCGAATCTCGCTCTGGAAGCCATGGCGCGCATTGACAAATATATCGGCGCCGATATGCGTTTAAATACTTTCGATGAAGCGGCGGCGTATCTTCGTGCCGTCTCGGCATTCTTCGACGGGCATACCGAGGCCGAGTGGCACAAGTTGACTACTGACGTACTGTGCCAAGATCAAGACGGCACATGGAGACGCCATCGCGACCTCAAGCTGGCTGTGCCATTCACATTGACCACCGGCGATGAACCTAAGGTATCGGAAGCATTGCTGTGGGCCACTCCTATAACATGATCCGTTGCCCCACGCTGATGTTGCGCGGCGCCCAATCGGATCCATTGTCGCTGGACGTGGTGCAAATCATGACGCAATGCGGATCCAAGGCCAAGCTGGTCGAGTTTACGGACGTCGGCTATACGCCAACATTGCTGCACTTCGATCAGATAGAAGTCGTGTGATTTCCTAATTCGCTGATTCATTGTGGTTTGATTCAATACAATTCAAGATAATTTAAAAGTAGATCTAGCAATGACAATTCAGCGCTTTCATGTCAGCAAAAGACTTTCGGAAATTGCTATTTACAACGGCACCGTTTATCTGACCGGGCAACTGGCTGAGGATACGATCCAGAATATCGAAGGCCAGACTCGTGATACCTTCGATCATATCGACCGCTTGCTGGCAGAGGCCGGCCGCGACAAGCGCCATGTCCCGTCATGCCAGATTTATCTGGCCGATGTCAAAGATTGCGATGACATGAACGCTGTCTGAGACGAGTGGGTTGCGCCCGGCAATTCGCCGTCGCGTGCTACGTTCGAGGCAAAATTGGCACGCTCCGAAATCCTGATCGAAATCGTTGTGGTCGCCGCACAAAAATAGGGAAGACGCAAACATCGCATGGTTTCGCTCATTGCAACACGACGCGCTTCGCAGACTCGGCTCTGCGCTGCCGACCTCAGCGCCGAGGATGGTGCGCGCGTACTGGATGCGCTGGCATTCGTCGAGCCGCTGTATGCGAACAGTGTCATCACTACCGGTCAGAGCACATTCGATTTTTTGCAGGGCGTGACTAGCATACTGGCGCTACTCGATACCGATGTCGAAACCCGCATCGCTGCACTGCTGTTTGAGTTGCCGCTGATTGATGCCAGTTATGCCGAAGCCATCGAGCAGCGCTTCGGCCAGGAAATCCTAGATCTGGTCGATGGTATCAGGCAACTGATGCGGCTGCACGATTTTACTTTCAGTCCGCCGCAGGAAGTCATGCGCGGAAAAAATTCTGCGCAACAGGCTGCAAGTCAAGTGGAGACTCTGCGAAAGATGTTGCTGGCGATGGCTACCGACATGCGGGTGGTGCTGGTGCGGCTGGCCTCGCGGGTGACCACGCTGCGCTATTTCGCCGAAAACAAGGTGGAAGACGAGCGCACCTGCCGGTATGCGCGCGAGACGCTTGATTTGTATGCACCGCTGGCTAATCGGCTCGGAATCTGGCAGCTGAAGTGGGAGTTGGAAGATCTCTCATTCCGCTTTATCAATCCGGTTGCCTACAAGCGCATCGCCAAGATGCTCGAAGAGCGGCGCATCGAGCGCGAGAGTTTTGTCGATGCTGCCATCGTACGCCTGCGTAGCGAGCTGGCGGCGGCCGGTATCAAGGTCGAAGTCTCCGGGCGACCCAAGCATATCTACAGCATCTGGAATAAAATGAAGGGTAAGGAGCTCGATTTCTCTGAACTGCATGACGTTCGTGCATTCCGCGTGATTGTCGATGATATCAAGACTTGCTATGCGGTACTCGGTATTGTTCATAACATCTGGACGCCGATCCCTCAAGAGTTCGACGATTATATTTCGCGACCCAAACAAAATGGCTACCAGTCACTGCACACGGTTGTCCTGGCGAACGACGAGCGGACGCTGGAAGTGCAGATTCGTACCAATGAAATGCATTATTTCGCAGAATACGGCGTGGCCGCGCATTGGCGCTACAAAGAGGCCGGCAGCTCTAATTTTTCGGCGCAGAAGTACGACGAAAAGATCGCCTGGCTGCGGCAGTTGCTGGCCTGGAAAAGCGAAGTGGTGGGTGCCGTGGTGGAGCATGATGACAGACGTCGCGAATGGTTGGAAAAGCTCAAGCAGGCTACGCTCGACGACCATATTTATGTGCTGACGCCGCAGGCACGTGTGGTTGAGTTGCCGAGCGGGGCGACTCCCATCGATTTTGCGTACTACCTACATACCGATGTGGGCCACCGATGTCGCGGCGCACGTGTCGACGGTACCATGGTGCCGCTGAACACGCCGTTGAAGAATGGCCAGACGGTGGAAATCATTAACGCCAAGAATTTACCAGCTGGCGCTGGCCCATCGCGGGACTGGTTGACACCAGGCTATGCCGCGAGCGCGCGCACGCGCTCGAAGGTGCGTTCCTGGTTCAATGCCATCGAACAGCAGGAAACCTTGGTCGCCGGCCGCACTCTGTTGGACAAGACGCTGCAACGGGAAGGCAAGACGGCGGTTAACCTTGAGGAAATGGCGCGTAAGCTGGGGTTCGCCAAGCTGGAAGATCTGTTGCTGGCGTTGGGCAAAGACGAGTTCAGTTTGCGGCATGTCGAACAGGCTCTGCATGACGATCCTGTACTCAAGTCGGCCGAACACGACAGTGAGATGGAGGGAGCAGCAATCACCCACAAGAGCCGCGCTTCCAGTGTGGTTCTTGGCGGCAAGTCTGGAGTCCTGGTGGTTGGCACAGATGGCCTCATGACGCAATTGGCCAAGTGTTGCAAGCCGGCGCCGCCTGATCCGATCGTCGGCTTCATCACGCGCGGCAAGGGCATTTCGATTCATCGCGGAAACTGCAAGAATTTTGCGGAAATGCGCATCAAGGCGCCGGAGCGGGTGATTCTTACGACCTGGGGGGCGCAAGAAGCCGAAATCGTTTATCCGGTAGATATTTTCGTGCTCGCCAGTGACCGGCAAGGTTTGCTGCGCGATATTTCCGAAGTATTCTTGCGCGAAAAAATCAACGTCATCAGCGTGAGCACCCAAAGCGCCAAAATCCATGCGCGAATGGCATTCACCGCAGAAATCACGTCCACTGCTCAGCTGCAAAAGGCGTTGGCAGTGATCCGCGAAGTCAAGGGTGTACTGGAAGCGAAACGCCAGTAGGTGTAGACGGGAAATTTCGTTGCAACGGCTCTCCAAAAAATGGGTTTTAGAGTGCGCCAACCGTAGCTTTATTTGCAGAAAATTTTGTGTAATAATGTGGCCTCTTCGGGAGGTTAGCTCAGGGGTAGAGCGATCGCCTCACACGCGATAGGTCACAAGTTCGAAACTTGTACTTCCCACCAATTAAAAATCAATATCCATGCCTCCCAATTCTGTCCCTCAGTAAAATTGGTACGCGTTTAACGCGTACCTTTGGTACATTCTCGTCCGGACATTGACGATCGTTTATCGATACTGGCACCGACAACGATTCGGGCCTTGCC
>DCSW01000088.1:16129-19603 GCA_002325825.1 Collimonas sp. UBA1456 | reverse complement strand
ACGCAAAGACAGGAAGCAAAGGCCAAAGCTACCAGTTGCGTTGGTTCGCAGTCAGCCAGATTCATCAGTCCGCGACACGCGCATTATCTTCCGATAACTTTGCCTTGTAGCGATAACCGCCGTATTTGCTCCGCCACTTGTAGATCGAGGCTGAACTCATCCCATGCTCACTACAAAGCTCCGGAACTGGGTAGGTTGCCGCCCAAATCGTATCGGCAACAGACAGAAAAATCTACATCCTTAATGGCTACCTGATGGGGGGCTACATCGATAACTTAAATTTTTGGCAGATTTCCTCGCCATCAGACGAGTTTACTTTGCGCTGGATGTGGTTTGTGTCCTGAAGATTGTCTTGCCGTCTCGCCGGAGATGCCCGGCGCAAAGTCCTCTAACAAAGAAAGCAGAGGTTTTGGATGTTCTTCACGAATATCAATGTACGACGCTGTGATTAGCGTGGAGCCTGGTGCTGTTGATCAAAGTGTGATCGTCGGCTTGTTATATTATGGCGGCGTCCTTAAAAATTAGTTGATATAAATATTTAAGAATGGCTAGCAAAAATAATAAAGCACAGATATAATTTTTAACTTGTTGGGGGCGTTAGCTCAGTTGGTAGAGCAGCGAACTCTTAATTCGTAGGTCGAGTGTTCGAGTCACTCACGCCCCACCAACAACTTCAAAGCCTCTCGAGTAATCATGGGTGCTTTTAATTTCCGCTCTGCAACGGCGCGTGCAATTTTTTTACAACAAAAATGAGATAGTTCGGGATCCTCTTGAGTTTGTCATGTATTTGACACGCCACTTAATAAAAATAGAAGTGTATCAAGCGTAATTCGATGAATAAACGGATTCAATCGTAAATTTCTTAAAGCCAGAGTTCCGACATGAGAACTTTCCTAAAGTTATATCCTTATTACTGGAAAGGCAGTTACCGTGTTTTTCCATCTGTGAAAAGAGCGAATCGTGTCTGGAAACACGAATTATTCCGGGAGATGTTTTAGGGCTTCTCTGGGGTGATTCAAAACCATCATCGCGGCGTCATATTTACTTGGGCAGAGGTAGTATCGAAAGGCGGGTTGCCTTTGATGCCGAGGAATCTGGATGTTTTGTGGATCACGTGTGCATTGATGTTATTCGACACGCGGATGTAATCAAGACCGTTGGCAATTTCGTTGCCCTCTATGAAAAAGCCTTGGTGAGAAACTAGATCACCGCAGTGATGCGTTCCGGTTGGTTTGTGACATGTGGTGCCTGCACGTATGTGGTGCCTGGGATTGATCAGCTTCCTGAGTCCAGTTTGTCGGTCAGCATCTCCTCGAAATTGCCGGTATTGATCCAGTAGCTGTTGTCGCGTAGGCGTATGCTGCATAGCCGATTGTACTAGGTGTTTTCTTTAGTATTGCGACTAGATTGGTTAAATCATTGATGATTTTGACATCGGAATCCCAGATGATGGTAAATTTTTTGTCGTATTGCTGCTCCACTTTGGATTGATACGACTGAAGTAGTCGGTCAACGTGAAGGTGGTACCGGAGCCATCGGCACGATGCACAAATTAGGTGGCGTCAGTTTTGGATTTTCGTTGACGATGGCGGGATCGCGTTTCATTTCTCTATTTTTGCGGAGTACATACCCGATCACCAGGTCTGCGTTGAGACATAACTTTCCCTTCTTGATGCCTAGCAGGTTAATGATTGATACCAGGCCGTAAATCACGGTGGGGAAGTCGAGCAAATTGAATTTCTTCAGATCCGCCGCTGACATCGGCGTATTGCTGACACCTAACTGACACCTAAATTGGTGGCATTTCCCCTAATTTTGTGATTCTGCCTGATTAGGCTATGCCTTCATAGGCAAGCTTATTACCGGTTTTCTTTCTGTAGGCTTGTTGCTATTTAAGATACGTTGCTGTTTCTTGCTAGTAGCGAATCTATACGATTCGCCGTTCATCCCCAGGATGGGGACGTGATGGGTGAATCGGTCAATCAACGAGCTGGTCAACCGATTTGAACTGAGGGTACTGGTCCACTTGTCAAACGGCAAGTTCGATGTCGCCAGCATTGCGCCACTGCGCTGAGCGGCTTGATCGCTACCGTGGCCATTGCTAAATATGACTAGCGCCTGCGCGTAGAAAGTTTTGACGACCATGCTGTCGTTCAGCATTTAGGTGAAAATTTGCTGCAAGTCGAGAAAAGCTTGGGGGGCGCATTATTCATCGCGATGGGCGTATGTTCCTGTTGAGTCTGCTGTGGTTTGAGTGGTGCGATCTACGCCACATTGTGATTGTGTAGAATGCCAGGCTTTCAAGCCGCTGACCCATGATTTGGCTGGCAGCTTGGTGACAGCGGTAATCTCGGCGGCGCGTTCAGATAAGGCGGTGAAATCGATTTGCCGCGCATGCTTGAACGCGATGGCGATGACGTTACCTTCATGGACTTCGGGCAGGCACCAGACATCGCCAAAAGCGAACTTTATCGCCTTCAGATTCTTGGCATAGCTGGGATGGTCGCCGAACAGATTAACCGTCATGATTCCGTCATCGATCAGACAGGTCGCACAGGCGCTATAGAATTCGGGCGTATCCAGCACCGGGCCGCGTGCGGTGGCGTCATATAAATCAACCTGCAAGGCGTCTATGCTGTCGACATGATTCTGGTCCAGTACATAATCCAGTGCGTCCATTTCCAGCACCGATAGGAGTTCGTCGTCGGGCGGTAATTTGAACATTGAGGCGCAAATTGCCAGCACCGACGAATTCAATTCTACGGCAGTGACACGGGCCGTCGGAAACTGGCGATAACTGAACTTGGTCAGCGCCGCCGTACCCAGACCGAGTTGCACGATATGTTTCGGCTGCGGATTGAACAGCA
The DNA here is from genome assembly GCA_002325825.1 of Collimonas sp. UBA1456. GTDB lineage: Bacteria > Pseudomonadota > Gammaproteobacteria > Burkholderiales > Burkholderiaceae_D > Collimonas. The sequence continues at coordinate 16,736 of DCSW01000088.1, read as the reverse complement.
TCCACGCCATCATCTGCTGCGCGTATTCGAGCTCAGGCCAATCCGGTTTGTGGATGCGCATCGCGCCTTGCACCCACTCGGTGCCGAAATGCAGGTAGCGTACGCCATCCTGTTCTGACAGTGTGACGGGAGCGAACTTAGTTTTGCGCGGCAGTTTGGGGACATCTTTGCGTGCAGTTTTAGTACGTTTGGCCGAGGTGATTCTGCGCGGCCCCACTCCACTATGGACATTAGTTTCGATGGATTTGTGTTTAATTAACATTATGTAGAGTAGATAGGTAAGCGACAAATAAAGTCGGGTGCGACGGTACCCTGAAAATGAAATAACTTACATCAGGCAATGATACCGCGCCACAGCCGTAATTTTTGAATAAATGTTGTTTGTACATTAGCTGGCGACGAAGAGGGCGGCACCAGCGTATCGTAGCCGGCGGCACAGAACTGCGGGACGCATTTGCGGGAAGTTTTACGATGGAAGCAAATTCTCTCCAGTTGCGGGTGTAGCCCACGTCAAGTAGCCATTGAGAATGTAAAATTTTCTGCCTGTTGCCGATACGATTTTGGCGGTAACCTATCCAGTGCCGGATGTGGGCGTTGTTCGTTGTAG
>DCSW01000088.1:0-16051 GCA_002325825.1 Collimonas sp. UBA1456 | reverse complement strand
TCGCCTTATTGAACCAATGCCTCTAGCCGTAGCTCTGTTTGCTACAGCAGTAGCCAGGAAGGGGGGGTACTAAAACAGCAGGTTCTACTCGGTCGGTGGCACGTAGCCTGTGGCAGCATCTGCACCATCGCCGAAGAAGTGCTTTTCCATTTGCACCGCGAGGTATTTGCGGGCGCGCATATCGGCTAGATTCAAGCGGTTTTCATTGACCAACATAGTCTGGTACTTGAGCCAAGCGACCCAGGCTTCCTTCGAGACGCTTTCATAAATGCGCTTGCCCAATTCGCCTGGATATGGCGGAAAGTCGAGACCCTCCGTCTCTTTATCGAGCTTGATACAGTGAACGGTGCGTGCCATGGTTTTTCCTTGTATATTCGCGAGTCCAATTCAATGTATTGAATGGACTCAGTTTTAAGATCGAGGTTGACGCCTTGAGGTTAGAGCCGAAAAGAAGCCGCTGCAATTTGGTTATCCAGAGCGGTACGACTTACAGTGTCTTGATCAATACCAAAGATTTTCGTTGCCAGTTATACATGTGCTGGCGGTCCTTCGGTAAATCATCAACTGTGGCATGCACGAAACCGCGCCCTAGGAACCAGTGCGAAGTACGTGTCGTTAGCACGAACAGCTTGCTGAAACCGGCCGCGCGGGCGCGACTTGCCATATGTTTCAGTATACGTTCGCCGTCACCTTGTGCCTGCACTTCAGGATTTACTGTCAGGCATGCAATTTCAGCCATTTTGTCGGATGGGAATGGATATAGGGCAGCACAGCCGAAGATCACACCATCATGCTCGATCACCGAGAAATAATGGATCTCGCGCTCGATCAGCTCACGGCCGCGCTTGACTAGGGTGCCGTCGTTTTCTAGCGGCTCGATCAGTTTGAGAATACCACCGACGTCTTCAATCGTCGCTTCTCGCAGGCTCTCCAGATTTTCATACGAAATCATGGTACCCACGCCATCGTGGGTGAACAGCTCCAGTAACACCGAGCCATCGGTAGCAAACGGCACCACATAAGCGCGCGGTACACCGGCGTTACAGGCCTTGATCGCGTGTTGCAGGTAGAAGGCCGAATCGGCCGGCAGGCAGCCACTGTCCAGCACAGCTTGCGCCTGGTGTGATGACAGTTCGCGGATTTCGGTATCGCCAGCATCTTTCATCAGCAGTGTTTCGCTGATGAAGATCAGTTTCTCGGCGCGTAGCGAAATCGCCGCCTCCACCGCCACGTCCTCCATGGTTAGATTGAAGACTTCACCGGTTGGCGAGAAGCCGAGCGGCGACAGCAGCACCAAGCCGCCGGCGTTGAGAATCGGGTGGATGGTGTCGTAGTCAATTTTGCGCACTACGCCAGTCAGCTGCAGATCGGCACCATCGATCACTCCGAGCGGACGGGCGGTGACAAAATTGCCAGAAATGATACGAATTGCCGCATGCGCCATTGGCGTGTTCGGCAGGCCCTGGCTGAATGCCGCTTCGATATCCAGGCGCAACTCGCCAGCTGCTTCCTTGACGCATTCCAGCGCCGCCGTATCGGTAATGCGCAAGCCGTTGTGGAAGCGCGCCTCGACGTTACGCAGCGCCAGTTGTTCTTCGACCTGCGGCCGGGAACCGTGAACAATCACGACCTTGATGCCGAGTGCATGCAACAGCGACAAGTCCTGCACCAGTCCCGGCAGCGCGCCGGCGGTAACTAGTTCACCCGGAAAGGCGACCACAAAGGTTTTGCCCCGAAAGGAATAAATGTAGGGCGCGACCGAGCGCAGCCATTCTACGAATTTGTTGAAATTTTTCATGCCGCTAATTATATACAAGACACCATACCCGCTGCACGGATTCAGCGATTTGCATGCAGTTTTATCATAGGCATCGTTTAGTGTTGACAAGTTCTGGATGATTGTAGCGATTGATGCATCTTCTTGATGGGCCTTGGGCCCTGGTGCGATATGACGCACGAAAGGCACCAATAATTTGAAGCCATAAAGATAACTGCAATGCGATAATCCCGCTATGATAAATACGATCACCATCGAATTTGAGCCCTCCGATGTACAGCAGTTGCTACAGCATACTAACGCGGCCACTGAGCACTTGCCCTGCATGGGCGACCAATTCGTCGCAAAATATTACAAGGGCGGTAAGATCGTCACTAAAAACGACTGGCCTGATATTAGTTGCATCGATCTTGCTAAGATTCCACCGGCGCTGTTCTTGGTCAACGATTCATTTTTGATGAGTAACGGCATTAATCCACAGGAAGCTGTCGCCTGCATTTACAAGAACGGTCACGTTCCTTCCGAACAGCAGAGCGAAAGTGATGCGTTTGCATTAGGTTCCGAAGAACTACCGACCGTGACCAGAATACTGGCACGTGATTTCGATGGTATCTGGAGCGCGAACAAAGTTCGCATCACCTTCGTCTACGATCCGCGCAAGGGACCATTAGTATCGCTTGAACTGGTGAATGACTTGTGTCAGATGCCGGACATCAAAATCATCAATCAACGGCCGTGATGATAAAAAGCTAGGTTAAAGTGGAATTGGGCTATTATTCTCGATAAACTATAGGTGTTTATCGAGAAAATGCTCGCATCACCTTTCATGTAAGATAGTGCTCAACGTAAAATAATGGTAATTTGACGCGGTAATTCTTCCATTTTTTAGTAAAGTTACAAGTAGAAGCTAAGCCGGGCAAGGGCCAATTTATGCTTCGGTAGAGCCTGTAAATGCTTCTGTATAAATTCTACGGCATTATCAATGATCGTACTTTTGAATACGTACTTTGAATTGGATCATAAAGCGATTTAAGGTCATGCGCCAATTCTGGATCGGCATGGTCCATTTCTTCGCGGCTTGCGAGATGGCCAGATAAATAACCTNNCCACTGCGCAGCGAATCACTCTGTTGAGAGACTCAATGATATTTTACGTATAGATCGCCTTACGAATTTCTGATGGGTAATCAAACAACGTACGCAAATTGACCCAATGGATAATACATGATTTGGCGATCTGAGTGTACTTCCCATTCTGCGGTAGCCGGCGTCACTGTGGTTAACTTTCGGAATTAGGCAGATCTTTTCGTAGGGGCGGATCATCTTGACTGAGACGCATGAGGCCAACGCAGCGTCGCTAATATTCATGGCACTCGTCCATCGATGGCATCCTCCACTGGAACCGCCAGTGAAGGCGTATCGTTGATGCCATCACCGATCATCACCACCACCTTGTCCGCCGGATCTCAGCTTGGCGATGGTTCTGGCCTTGTCGGCGGGCAGGATTTCGGCATGGATCTCACTGATACCTAATTGTTTGCCGTCTTGCGTTGTGCCCAGCATAAAGTGCGAGAAAGAAGACGAGATTGAGGCTCACGGCGGCGACCAGCGCTAGCCAGTGCCGACCCATGATGGGCCCTTAGTCCATTCATCAGCTGAAGCCATAATGGCGATCGACGCAGTACGCCCTTCCATTCTGACATCAACCTTGGTTGCGGTATGACTGGCTTCTCAGCTCAAAATCTGCACTGAACCGACCGACTGTCAAAATTTCATTTGATCTTACCATCATGGTAATGTTTATCATGCAACTATGCTTCCCATACCGAGCAGCCATACGCGATGCGAGTTACATCCCTATAGCGCCATGAGCTGTAAGCCTTCGTAAAACGCCCGTTCTTTTTTGTTCTGAGTTGCACTTAATACGGGCCGAGACTTAACCTAGCACCCGACGCAACCAATTCCCGATGTCCGCCACTTCCTCCGCACACACCGAGTGCAGCATCATGTATTCATGCCACTCTACCTGATAACCAAGTTCTTTCAGCAGGTCGCGTGATGTTACTGCGCGGTCGATGATGACTACCGGATCGATGCTGCCGTGGGCCAGGAAAATCGGGGTGTGCTGGTTGGCCTCGTGGCGTTCGACGGTGATTTTGTCGCTCAATGGAAGGTAGCCGGATAAGCACATTAGGCCAGCCAGCTTTTGCGGATAGCGCAGGCCGGTTTGCAGTGTCATTGCGCAGCCTTGGGAGAAACCGGCGATGACGATCTTGTCGGCGGCAATGCCAAGCCCGATTTGTTGTCTGATCAGGGCTTCGATTTCCAGCTGCGATTTGCGCAGGCCGGATTCGTCTTCACGACGGATCAATTCGATGGTCAGAATGTCGTACCAGGCCGGCATCACGTAACCGTTGTTGATGGTCACTGGTATGGTTGGCGCACTCGGAAAGACGAAGCGGATGCCGGCGCAGCCGCTCAGATCCAGTTCCTTGATGATTGGTACGAAATCGGAGCCGTCGGCGCCAAGGCCGTGCATCCAGATGACGGCAGCGGTCGGATTGTCTGAGGTGGAAATTTCAATGGTTTTGAGCATGCTAGGCATGAGGTGTTCCATGGGATAAGAGGTTTATCGTTGATGTTGATGGTCGGTCCCGGCTTATCGTGCAGCGCTTGCACTCAGGTTGCCATTCAGGCAAACGCCGACGATATCTCTGCGTTTGCGGCATTGGTCGTTTGCTGCCAGGCAGCGAGTTGGCTGCGTGCGGCATTGTACAAGTTGTTTTGGATTACCGTCAGCGGTGTCAGGTTGAGTGTCGTCTTGTGTTCGCGCATGCGTACGTAATTGCCTTCGATGCGATCCCGGAGGTTACTCTGGGGAGGTATCCCTGATGCGTTTTGTCGCTTCGCCAAAGGTTGCCTGCTGTTGTGGCGACAGTTGTTTCCAGACGCTGCGGTTGATCACGGTGTAGCTGATCGGGGTCGCATAATTGATGGCGCTGAAATTGCCGAGCCGATCACACATGCGGTTATTGGCGCCGCCATCCTTCAATGATAGCACGGCATTCAATTCGCCTGCAGCTAACATCCGGACCCCTCTTTGCCCCGACCAGTTCAAACACGTTACGGCTATTCTCGTCGTAGAGGTACACGGATCCGCAGCGCTTGCAAGGATGCCAGGTTGATCAGTGGCGTCGCCATTTCGACCTTGCGTTCGCTGATGGCCTGACCTAGGCATTGCCCTTGATGGTCAGACCGAAGTGGTAGCTGGACCGTTGGTATCCAGAGTCAACGCCATCGGCAGCGGCGGTGATCGGGTGGCAGGATATTCGTTGAACAAGCGCATGAAAACTGTTCGCTAAGGTAGTTGAGTGAAAAGAAAGCCTGTCCGCGCATTTCCTTGATCGATTTAGGTTGGCCTGGCAGATTCAGGATCAGGGTTGCGTGATCGGCTCTTTCGCGGATCACGCAACTTGCCGTGAGAGGGTCACGGTCGGCACGAATTGTAGTCTGATTTGTCGCATCTCTGTTTGCCAAAGCTGGACATTTCCTTGGTAGCGGCCGCCAGCGTGGCTTCCGGTGCCGCCGGTGGTCAGCACCAGATGGCAGTTCTCCTGATCCTGATCCACTAGTGTTCGATCAGGGTTTGTTCAATCAGTGCGCGCTCGTCGGCGATCAGCTGAGTTTCTCTACCTGCCGCGGGCTGCCGAGTACGGCACGCCGAACCATTCCTGCAGGGCGAGGATGCCGCTCTGACCCTGGTAGATGCCTGTGCTGGCACGATGGAGATCGACACTAGCCCGAAAATCGTTCTAGTGTCGATCTCCATCGTCGTCACTTTCCTGCGCTGACAATTTCTGTAATTCTTTCAACATCTGGAAAATTGCGCGATACGCTTTCGGCGGTTTATTCTCAGCCTGTTCTTTGCGCGCATTGCGGATCATCGTTCGCACTTGCTGCACATCAAGTTCCGGATGCTTTGCCATCAGTTCAGTCAGTACGCCGTCGTCTTTCAACAGGCGATCGCGATGGCGTTCCAGTGCGTGCATGGCGGAGGTATCTGCTTTCGATAGGCCGCGCCAGCTATCCAGGGTTTTCTGGATTTCAACAATTTCGTGTGACTCCAAAATACGCATTTTCTTGCCGACGTATTGAGTCTGGCGGCGGCGTCCTTCGTGGTCCTTGATCTGTTGGCATTCAAGGATGGCGTCGCGCACATCTTCCGGCATCGGCACCCGCTTGACGCGGTCGCGCGATTCGGCAATCAGCTCTTCGCCGAGCTTCTGCAATGCAGTCATCTCGCGCTTGAGCTGGGACTTGGAGGGACGATTGTATTTCTGTTCGAACTCGCTAGACTGAAAGCCGCAGGAGCCCCGATTGGGATTTGGCATGATGTTAAGTGTGTACTTCCATACTATAAACAACTGCTATGATAAACTTTTTATTCTTTATTCAAAAAAACCGCGCCATGAGCAACTCCGTATTCATTCATAGCCAAGAACAGTTGCAACAACTTGCGCAAAACGTTTTGCGTTATGCGCGGAAAAAAGGCGTTTCCGGTGCCTCTGTCGAGATCAGCGAAGGCAGCACGCTCTCTGTCGGTGTGCGCAAGGGTAGCGTCGAGACTATCGAGCAAAACAAAGATAAGGGCATGAGTGTCACCGTGTATCTTGGTGAAGAAAGGCATACCCGGCGCGGCAATGCCAGAACCTCTGATTTTTCGCCTAAGATGCTGCAGGATACAGTAGAGGCGGCATACAACATCGCCCGTTTTACTGCCGAAGATGATTGCGCCGGCTTGCCGGATGCCAATACTTTGGAAATGGATCCGCTGGATTTGAAGTTGTATTCACCGTGGCTGATTTCGGCGGAGGAAGCTGTCGAATTGGCAAAGCGTTGCGAAGCAGCGGCATTTGCGGTTGACAAGCGTATCGCCAACAGCGAAGGTGCTGGCGTTTGCGCCCATCAATCGCACTTTGTCATCGCCAATTCGCGCGGTTTCATGGGTGGTTATCCATTGTCACAGCACACCATCTCGGTTGCCCCGATCGCTGGTAAAGGTGCGCACATGCAGCGCGATGACTGGTATTCGTCGATGCGCGATCCGCAGCAATTGGCGAAGCCGGAAGCGATCGGTCGTTATGCCGCGCAACGCGCATTAGCACGGCTTAATGCGCGCCAGTTGGATACGCGCAGGTGTCCGGTGCTGTTCGAGGCGCCGCTGGCGGCAAGCTTGCTGGGAGCCTTCGTGCAGGCGGTGTCTGGCAGCGTGTTGTACCGCAAATCGACTTTCTTGCTCGATACTCTGGGCAAGTCTGTGTTTGCGCCGCACATCCAGATACTGGAAGATCCTCATTTGGTTGGCGCGATGGGTTCGGCGCCGTTCGACGATGAGGGCGTCAAGACCCAGCGTCGCCAGGTGGTCAAGGATGGCGTGGTGCAGGGCTACTTCTTGTCGACCTATTCGGCACGCAAGTTGGGCATGAAAACGACCGGTAATGCTGGCGGTTCGCATAATCTCAGCATGACCTCCTCGCTAACCAAATCCGTAGACAACTTCAAGGCGATGCTGAAGAAGCTCAATACAGGCTTATTGGTGACCGAGCTGATGGGGCAAGGCACTAACTACGTAACCGGCGATTATTCACGTGGCGCTTCCGGCTATTGGGTAGAAAATGGCATCATCCAGTATCCGGTCGAGGAAATCACGATCGCTGGCAACATGAAAGTCATGTTGGCGCAGATCGTCGCTATCGGCGCCGATACGCTGATTTGCGGTACCAAGAAGATCGGTTCGGTGCTAATTGAAAGCATGACTGTGGCTGGGAACTGATCACCATTTTTTCACGGCGGAACGTCGGTCAAGCGCCGAGTACATTCAGCGTGCGCAGTGCCGCGTATAAGCCGCGTGCCTAATGTGGCGAAAAGGGAGAGCGCACTTGGAGTGGCAATTATTTGCGACTGATATTATTTTACATAATATTATTTATGCGAAGTAAAAGACTATATTTTGCGACATTACAAATCCATTTTTACAAAATGTGTTTACCAATCCACCAGGCCATCGCGGCCATGAAGGCCGATGCCGGAATCGTCAGCACCCAGGCCCAAACGATACTCCCGGCAACACCCCAACGCACTGCCGAAACACGCTTAGCCGCGCCAACGCCGACAATAGCGCCGGTGATGGTGTGGGTAGTCGATACTGGTACGCCGAGCACGGTTGCCAAGAACAGTGTGATCGCTCCGCCGGTTTCTGCGCAAAAGCCGCCTACAGGCTTGAGCTTGGTAATTTTCTGCCCCATGGTTTTGACGATGCGCCAGCCTCCGAACAGGGTTCCTAGACTGATCGCGCTATAACAGGAAATGATTACCCACCATGGCGGCAGATTGTCGCTCTCTTGCGCAAATCCAGTTGCAATCAACAACATCCAGATGATTCCGATGGTTTTTTGCGCATCGTTACCGCCATGGCCCAGGCTGTACATCGAAGCCGAAACCAGTTGCAGGCGGCGGAACCATTTATCGACCTTGCGTGGTGTCGAGCGCACGAAGATCCACGATACCAGAACCATCATGATCGATCCGAACACAAAACCCAGAAGCGGCGAAAACACAATGAAAGCAATGGTCTTAATCAATCCTGCCGAGATCAGCGAACCGATGCCAGACTTCGCCACTGCCGCACCAACCAGACCCCCGATCAATGCGTGTGAAGAAGAAGACGGAATACCGTAGTACCAAGTCAGGATATTCCAGCAGATGGCGCCAACCAGAGCACCGAACACTACGTAGTGATCGACCACGTTGGGATCGATCGTACCTTTTCCAACCGTGGCCGCAACATGTAACTGAAATATAGCAATCGCGATAAAGTTGAACACAGTCGCCATGGAAACCGCCTGTTGCGGTTTCAGGACGCCGGTGGAAACCACGGTAGCAATAGCATTAGCCGCATCATGAAAGCCATTCATAAAATCAAATATCAGGGCCAGTGCAATAAGGAAGACGAGAACGTATATACTAATTTGAAGAGTGTGCATGAATAGGCCGTGTCGTCGTTTTTAAGATTATGTTAATCCGTCGGGCGTTTGTGGTTCCAGCCAGATTGTACAACGCAGTCGGCGCCAAGTAATCGTTTTGAGTCGAATTGCAAGAACAACGCGGTAGCAGTAACCGACCGCCACCGCTCTACTCTGCATCAGGCATTTCCTACGATGATGCCCTCAATGATATTGGCGACATCCTCGCAGCGGTCGGTGACAGTCTCCAGAATCTCATAGATGGCCTTGAGCTTGATCAGAGTACGCACATCGGGCTCATCTCGGAACAGCTTAGACATGGCTGCGCGCATCACGTGATCGGCGTCTGATTCCAGGCGGTCGATTTCGACGCAGATTGCCAAGATTTCGCGCGAATTGTCCATGTTGTGCAGCAGTACGACAGCCGCCTTGACCTTCTCCGCGCAGGCCAAGCAGAGCTCAGCCAGGCGTTTGGCTTCCGGCGTGATGGCCTTGATGTCGTACAGCGAGATGGTCTGCGCCGCATCCTCCAGCAAATCAAGAATATCGTCCATGCGCGTAATCAACTGATGGATGTCGTCGCGATCAATCGGTGTGATGAACGTCTTATGCAACATGTCGATGGCATGATGCGTGACTTGATCGGCCTGCTTTTCAATACCTTCGATGGCACGCACACGAATTTCCAGATCGTCGAAATTCGTCATTAACGCCACCATTTGCTTGGCACCTTTGACGCATAATTCTGCGTGCTTATTAAAGAGCTTAAAGAATTTGCCCTCGATAGGCATCAATCGTCCAAACATGTATACTCTCTCTTCTGAGTTCTGCGGTTAAGCTTAGTCTTCTGTCAATTATCTTAATTTAAATAAAACAAATGTCACGAAACTGAAATATATCAGGCTCGCACAATTATTGCTAAACAGAATTTGTGGATTTCCAAGCTACCGGAGTTAACTAAAAGAAACGAAAATTAATCTCCGCCGTATGGCGCATCCAAATTACCAACGTAATTGTCGAATTTTGTATATTTTCCGAGGAAACTCAATCTGACGCTCCCGATCGGGCCGTTACGCTGCTTGCCTATAATGATCTCGGCAGTGCCCTTCTCCTGCGAGTCGGGGTTGTATACCTCGTCGCGGTAGATGAAGAGGATAACGTCGGCATCCTGCTCGATAGCGCCGGATTCACGCAAGTCGGACATGACTGGCCGTTTGTTGGGACGCTGTTCCAGTGAGCGATTGAGCTGCGACAACGCAATCACCGGGCATTGCAATTCTTTCGCCAAGCCTTTCAGATTGCGTGAAATTTCTGAAATTTCGGTAGCGCGGTTCTCACCGGTACTGTTGGCCGACATCAGCTGCAAGTAATCGATGATGATCAAGCCCAGCGTGCCGCACTGGCGCGACAACCGTCGCGCGCGCGCACGCAATTCGATTGAGCTCAGCGCCGGTGTTTCGTCGATGAATAACTGCGCATTGTTCATCTTTTGGATCGCATACGTCAGGCGCGGCCAGTCTTCGTCATTCAGGCGGCCGGTACGCAAGCGATGCTGATCAAGTTTGCCGACCGATCCCAACATACGCATGGCGAGCTGAGTACCACCCATTTCCATCGAAAAGATCGCCACCGGCAAACCGCTGTCGAGCGCGACATTCTCCCCGATATTCATCGAGAAGGCCGTCTTACCCATGGATGGCCGTCCCGCCACGACCACCAGATCACCCTTTTGCAGGCCGGAGGTCATCTTGTCGATATCGATAAAGCCGGTCGATACGCCGGTAATGTCGCTCTGATTATCGCGATTATAGAGTTCGTCGATGCGCTCCACCACCTGCGTCAGCAACGGCTGGATCTCCTGAAAACCTTGAGCGCCACGTGCGCCTTCCTCGGCAATCGCAAATATCTTGGATTCCGCCTCGTCCAACATCTGCTTGACTTCTTTACCATTGGGGCTGAATGCCTGTCCGGAGATTTCATCGGCAACGGTGATTAGCTTGCGCAACACGCCGCGGTCGCGGACGATTTCGGCATAACGGCGAATGTTGGCTGCGGATGGAGTATTTTGCGCGAGTGCGTTGAGATAGGACAGGCCACCAACTTCCTCAGCCTTACCAGTCCCACTCAGAGATTCGAAAACAGTGATGACGTCAGCTGGCTTGGTGCTGTTAATCAGCTTGATCATGTGCTGGAAAATAATCCGATGGTCGTAACGATAAAAATTATCGGCACTTACAAAGTCGGCGATTTTATCCCAGGCCGCGTTATCCAGTAGCAACCCTCCTAAGACGGACTGCTCGGCTTCGATTGAGTGGGGCGGTACGCGGAGAGAGTCAAGTTGCGTATCTAATGGTACTTCAGAATGTGCCTTCATGGAGTAAATTATACCCGCTTCACCAACTCGACCCAAAATTATTGTACCAATAAAAAAGCCGGGAGAACCTGGCTTTTTTATTGGTACAATATTTATTTTATTAAATAGCACATTAAACGTGTTCTCCGATCACTGTGAGAGTGATCTCAACCACCACATCGGTATGCAATGCAACTGCAACAGCGTGTTCGCCGGTGGTCTTTAGCGGGCCGTTCGGCAAGCGAACTTGGGTCTTCTCCACAGAAAAACCTTGCCTGGTCAGCGCTTCAGCGATATCGAAGTTGGTAACGGAACCGAACAAACGGCCGTCTACACCCGATTTTTGCGAAATCTGTAGAGTCAGACCGTGCAAACTCTCGCCCTGAGCTTGAGCAGCGGCCAGCTTTGCCTCGGCAGCTTTTTCCAGATCAGCGCGCTTCGCTTCGAATTCAGCGATAGCAATAGTTGTAGCGCGACGTGCCATACGTTGTGGTATTAGAAAGTTACGTGCATAGCCGTCCTTGACGCGAACAACTTCACCCAGATTGCCGAGATTAACGACTTTTTTCAACAGAATGACTTGCATGTTTTGCTCCTATTTCAAGTCGTCAATTAAGCGTTGTGCAAATCGGTGTATGGCAGCAGTGCCAGGAAACGCGCGCGCTTGATCGCGGTGTCTACTTGACGTTGATATATTGCCTTAGTGCCAGTCAGCCGTGCTGGCATCATCTTGCCGTTCTCCTGAATAAAGTCCTTGAGTGTATCGACATCTTTGTAATCAACGCTAGCAACGTGTGCAGCGGTGAAACGGCAAAACTTCTTGCGCTTGAATAGCGGGTTTTGTTGTTGACGCTTGTTTTTTAGTTTACTTTTATCAAACTTTTTACCGAATGCCATTTTTGGCTCCTGTATCTTAATAATTAATCTACAATTTTAGCGGTGCTTCCTGAAGAATCATCGGCTTCGACTGCAGCGAAATCAGAAATGTGAAATACCAGGCTTCTACCGTTACGGATCCTTCGCGCCATGAATCCTGTAAACCAGAATGTACCCCCCAATACCGCCGCGCTGAATTTTCCCGAAATCTCGCCGACGGCTAGCGCTGCAAGCTTAAATTCAATCAGACGTTTGATGCCTGATTCAATCGGTTCAGAGCGATGCTGCAAAGTCGCAGATACGATCGGTATGCCTGCTGGCGTATAACGTATAACTTCACGCTCTGCGATTGCAGCTACTAGTTGAAACACGTTATTGGGTTGACTCACACCTTCTGGACTCGATGAATAGGAAATGAATGCCGATAGGCGACCTGGTAAATATTAGGCTGCTGGAGCTTCAGTTCGGTGGCTCTTGGCTGCATCTTCCTTCTGCACGGCCTTCATCATTGGCGAAGTACCCGTTTCTGCTTTCTTCAACTTGACGGTAAGATGACGCAATACTGCATCATTGAACTTGAAGCCAGTTTCGATTTCAGCCAGAGCTTCGCTGTCGCACTCGATGTTCAGGCAGACGTAATGTGCTTTTGCCATTTTCTGTATCAGGTATGCCAGTTGGCGGCGGCCCCAGTCTTCCACGCGATGCACGATACCGCCATGGGTTGTGACGATGCCTTTATAGCGCTCGATCATTGCAGGCACTTGCTCGCTTTGATCTGGATGGACGATAAATATGATTTCATAATGACGCATGTAAGCTCCTTTTGGACGGATTAAAAAATCGCCCACCTCATTATCAAGACGAGTGTGGGAAGAAGAAACTTTTATGATAGTACTAGTAATCGTAACAAAAATCAACACTTTCATTACAGCTCTACACTATAAGCTTATAGGTATGAGGTATGAAATTATCTTGCATTCGTATAAATACTGTACAAAAATACAAATCATTGTTATGAGTAGCATTGAACGAACCGGACTTTGCGTATTTCCTGATCTGTCTACGCAGAAAATAAGTGCTTATAGAAAATAAGTGCTTATTTTCCTACCACCACAATTGCCTCATCCACATTCTGCGCCGCAAAAATACATGATCAAATTAACCGCACGCCAGCAACAAATTCTTGAGTTAATCAAGGACGTCATCGAAAATACCGGCTTTCCACCGACTCGGGCCGAAATCGCGACCGAACTCGGTTTTCGCTCGGCCAATGCAGCTGAAGAACACCTGCAAGCACTAGCGCGCAAAGGCGCAATCGAAATATCGCCAGGCACTTCACGCGGCATTCGCCTAACAGAAACTCATCAACCCGGCAGCTACAATCAAGGTACGAAATTGCCTCTGTCAAATCTGGCCTTGATACCATTGAGTTTGCCGTTGGTAGGTCGGGTCGCCGCCGGCTCGCCGATACTAGCGCAAGAGCATATTCAGGCCAGATACAACGTTGATCCATCCCTGTTCAACGCCAAGCCGGACTATCTACTAAAAGTACGCGGCATGTCGATGCGCGATGCCGGCATATTGGACGGCGATCTATTGGCGGTAAAAAAAGCCGACAGCGCCCGCAACGGTCAAATCGTGGTGGCCCGCCTTGGCGATGACGTTACCGTCAAACGCTACCAGAAGAACAGGGCAATCATTCAACTATTGCCGGAAAACCCTGACTTTGAGCCAATCATCATTACCTCAAAACAAGAAGATTTTGCATTGGAAGGCCTGGTGGTTGGCTTGTTGCGCAGCTGAAATTGACCGGTCCCAGCCTATATCATCGGGCATACATAGCAGGCCACCACTGGCACGGATGAAGTCACAGTCACAACCGCCGCCGTGTCAGAATACACGCCAGTATCTAGCATCTGACTGATCGCTAGGCCAGCCAGATGCTGACCTCCTCCGTGTCTAAATATGCGCTCGAGAGAACAGGCGCTTGGGCGTGGCATTAGCCTTTTCGGAATGGCGGGATCGAGAAACTCAATCTTGATCAATGTCTTTTCCAGGTGTACAAACATATCATCGATGTCGAATAAGCTGGCAACATTGCCATGAAAGCCAACGACGGGATCAGTGCAACGGCAAAGTTGCAGCCCCCCTCTTCAAACGCTTGCTCGACACTATCGACAATCCAAGTCGAGGCCAGGATGCCCTGAGTGCTACTGGCGAAGCAAGGGCCTTCTCCCGTTGCAAAACATCGGGAAAAGCGAATTTACCAGGATCAATTCAGAAAAACCCATAGTTTCAATAGCGTATGCAGCAGCACCGACATTGCTGGGACTACTCGTTTTGAGCAGCATAAAGCGTAATCTTTTGAAAAGATACGTATTGGTTTTTGCTAGGTTCATTTAAAATAGCCCCATTGCGCGAATCTCAAAGATCAAACGCCACCTAAACTGGCTGCCTGATTAGTGAAATTTCCATCAAGGACTTTCGCATGGTTCATTGTTATTTATCATCATATAGGTGGTTCTGTTCCTGGTAGGCTACAGTACCACCATTTTAACGGAACCCAATCTCGATTATGCATCCTATGCTCAATACGGCCATCAAGGCCGCCCGCCGCGGTGCCACAGTTATTTCGCGCGCCTCATTCGATCTCGACTTGCTGAAAATCACAAAAAAACAGCATAACGACTTTGTTACTGAAGTCGATCGGGCTGCCGAAGCGGCGATCATCGACGTATTGAAGAATGCTTATCCGGACCACGCCATCCTGGCCGAAGAATCTAGTGCGTCCGCCAACCCGCATGACGGTAATGAAAATGTCTGGATCATCGATCCACTCGACGGCACCACCAACTTCATTCACGGTTTCCCGCAATACTGCGTATCGCTCGCTTTACAGCATCGCGGCCAGATCACTCAAGCGGTAATCTATGATCCGACCCGCAACGATCTGTTCACGGCTACCAAGGGTTCCGGCGCCTACCTGAACGAAAAACGGATTCGGGTTGGGAAGCGCGACAAGATCGCAGATGCATTGATCGGTACCGGCTTCCAGTTCCGCGAAACCGAAGGTCCGGCAATGGACGAGTACATTAAAATATTCCGTATCATGACACAAAGCTGCACCGGCCTGCGCCGTCCTGGCGCTGCTGCCCTCGATTTAGCCTATGTTGCCGCCGGTCGCCTGGACGGTTTCTTTGAAAAAAGCCTGAAGCCTTGGGATATCGCTGCCGGGGCACTGTTGATCACCGAATCCGGCGGCATCATCGGTGATTTCTCGGGTGATTCTAATTACCTCTACAAGGGAGACGTGCTGGCTGGCAGCCCGAAGGTGTTCGCGCAAATGGTTAGCCTGCTGTCACCATTTGTCAAGAAATAAAATATTTTTAGCGACCGGTACATCCAGCGAAACAATCTCTTTGTCCTAATATGTGGCTCAGTTACGACTGAACTACATCTTTATTTTTGAGAACAAATAAGGTAACCATAAGATGGTGATGATCCGACTTTTGGTAAAGCGTGATGTCTTCATGTACAACTTCCTAAAAATTTAATCTAAGAAGAAAACTTTACTTTTAACTGATACCCTTTTGTGCGAGGATCAAAGTGAGCGGGGCAGCTATCATTGATTGGTGTTTCTCGTCAGCACTTAAATCTGGCTTACCGCGAACCAACGCAACTGGAACTTCGGCCTCTTCTTCCTGTGACAGATTGAATAAATCTGATCCGGATGCAACGCTTTTCTACCAACGCACTCATTGTCGAACTGATGTATTCGGGTCCGTTGTCACGAGCAGATCGTCATTGGCTTTCCCCGCCATTCGATAATTTGGTCAATTCGGCCGAATGATTATCGGGCGTTACAACAGAACGGTTCCCTATGACTGGGCTGGTACATTATCTGTTCGAATATGTCGATGAGGTTCAGGAATTTGCGACGAAATGGACCAGGCTGGGGCCTACCACCGTTGTGAAGGCGCCGCTGTGTCTTTTATAACAAGCAACTAATCCTAGTACCAGTGCG
>DCSW01000031.1 GCA_002325825.1 Collimonas sp. UBA1456 | reverse complement strand
GTGCATTGGTAGAAAATCGTGGCATCCAGATCAGATTTATGCAACCCGGAAAGACGTAACAAAATACTTATAGCCACCACCGCGTGCGCGCGAAATGATCGTGATCAGGATGATGAGGCCAAAGAATAACAACGACGTCAACGCGCCTAGAAGCTCGGATATGGATTCTTTCTGTTGCGCTGCCTTGTGTGTTGGTGCTGCGCAGTATTCGCTATTGAGCAGCAGCATGATGGCCGAGACGCCTGCGGTCAAGCTGCTGTAATAATCATTCTTGACGAAGCAGGGCACGCTGACAGATATGCACGGTAAAGCAGTCATAATGCCTGACAGGCATTATTTTTTGCCGTCGATCTCGACGTCGCCCGACGTCGAGATCGTTTTTTCATTATCCACCGTAAAGGAAGGTTTGACCTTGTAACTCATCGCCATCGTAGTCTGATTGGTGGGGAAGCTGTGTGCTAGTACACTATAGTCTTGCACCGCTACGATGTAGCGGTTGCGCGCCACCTTGATACGGTTCTCGATGCCTTCCAGCTGTGATTTGGCATCGCGGTACAAGCCCTCCGCCTTCAGTTGCGGATAGTTTTCGGAGGCCGTCATCAGGTGCGATAGCGCCGACGACAACTATCCCTGCACCTGTTGAAATTTCTCGAATGCCGCCGGATCGTTCAGTACCTCTGGCGCGATCTGGAGGCTGGTGGCGGCCGAGCACGCTTTGGTCACCGCTTTAAAAGTCGCTTCTTCATGGGTGGCATAGGTCTTAACGATTTTGGCGATTTTCAGCACTAGATCGGCGCATCCCTGATATATTAGTTGGCGACTTCATCCCAGGCTGCCTTGACAGTTTCGTCCTTGGATTGAAAGTCGTTATAACCGCAAGCGTCGAGTAACGAAGCGAGAACTGCGATTTCCAGACATTTAAAGTAAATTTTCATTCGCCCTCCTAACAAAGAAGCCAGTGTGACGGACGTTAGCAAACTGCTGATAGACGCTCAAATGTTAAACACCTGGCCTGAGACTAATAATGAGTAATTTGGAACTACAATGCAGGGCTAGGATTATTGAGGCTTCATCGTGACTTTCATCGAAAAATTATCCGCCGCCTGGTCCGCCAATAACTCCCTGCTGTGCGTAGGGCTGGACCCGGATATTGGCAAATTTCCATCACATCTGCAGCAGAAATCGTACGCCATATTTGATTTTCTTAAAGAAATTATAGGTGCGACCGCCGATACCGCGTGCGCGTTCAAGCCGCAAATCGCCTATTTCTCGGCATTGCGGGCGGAAGATCAGCTTGAGGCTATCTGCGAATATCTGCGCACCACTTATCCCCACATCCCGATCGTGATGGACGCCAAGCGTGGAGATATCGGCGCAACCGCAGAGCAGTATGCGCGCGAAGCCTTCGAACGCTACGGCGCCGATGCGGTCACGGTGAGTCCTTACATGGGTTTCGATTCAGTCGCCCCTTACTTGGAGTGGAAAGACCGTGGTGCCATCGTATTGTGTCGTACCTCGAATGCCGGTGGTTCTGACCTGCAATTTCTGTCGATTGACGGCATGCCGCTATATCAGCACGTAGCCCGCCTGGTATCTGAAAAGTGGAACATTAACGGCCAATGCGGCCTGGTGGTGGGAGCGACTTTCCCGCAAGAACTGGCGCAAGTGCGCAGCATCATAGGCGACATGCCTCTGCTGGTACCAGGTGTCGGTGCCCAGGGTGGCGATGTCCAAGCCACAGTAAATGCCGGCAAGACACTCAACGGCCAAGGTATGATGATCAATTCGTCGCGGGCGATCCTGTATGCTAAGTTTGATCAAACTGCCGGCGAAGATTTTGCTCAGGCAGCAAGGCGCGTAGCGCGTGAAACGCGTGACACGATCAATCGTTTCCGCGGTTAGTCAATAGAGACCGGTTTCGGTCAGGGTGTTGAAGCCGATCTTTTTCAAGAAGCATAACAGCCCTTGCAATGCGTGGATAACGGTCTGTTCACGCACCGCACGACGATCGCCTGCAAACACCAGCCGTTCGGTATGGGTGAGATGACCGGCTGACCAGCCGAAACACACCGTACCGACCGGTTTGCCTGGTAACGCGCCGCTCGGCCCGGCGATGCCCGTGGTGGAGAGAGTGACATCGGCATTGCTGTTGGCCAGCATCCCTTCGGCCATCGCCGCCGCAATTTCCTCGCTCATCGTGCCATGTTTGGCGATCTCGGCTTCTGGGATATCTAGCAGCTCCGTTTTTGAGACGTTCGAGTATGCCATGAAGCTGCAATCGAACCATGCCGATGAACCGGCGATTTCAGTGACGGCTTACGACACGCTGCCGCCGGTGCAGAATTCTGCGGTAGACAGGAACCAGCCCTTGGCCTGCAACGCTCGCCCAACTTGTCCTGCGAGATCTATAATTTGTTCGGCGTTGCCTTCAACCACGTTGTTGGTGTTCATGTCTCCAATCCTGTTGTCTGCTCGCTCCGATACATATTGCCACTTGTCGTGGGCAGATGCAATCGATGTTGGCGACAAACATTTGCATGACATAACGCAGACAGCTTCTGCAATAGCCACGTCATCCACGCGTGCGTAGGGGTGATCCAAGGTAGGGATTCCAAGTTGCACCATGATGAGATAAAAATTGATTCCCCCGTGCGGGGGGATGAATGAGGCGCCGAATCGACATTAGGACGATGGTGCCTTAGTTGGGGGGGGATCTGAATCCTGTGCAGTCTTTTAAATCACCCGCCACAGTGCCAGCACCAACAGCGTATAAAACGCTGCTACAATGTCATCCCCCATCACGCCGAAGCCGCCTTTCAGATGGTTATCTAAGTACGAAATCGGCGACGGCTTGACCATGTCAAAAAAGCGGAACACCACGAACGCAGCGAATTGCGACCACAGACTGGCCGGCATCACTAGCACCAGCACCAGCCAGAAGGCGATGATTTCATCCCACACCATGCTTCCGTGGTCCGGTGCGCGCAAATGGCGCCCGGTGACCTGGCAAGCCCAGACGCCGACCACGAAACCGGCGGCAATAACCACTAGCCAATTCAGAGGCTTGAAGATTTCCGGCCAGTGCGTGGTTATCACCACATACGACAGCCACGAAAATAAAGTACCAAAGGTACCCGGCATCACCGGCGACAAGCCACTGCCAAAACCTTGCGCAATGATGTGTGCCGGATGCGCCAGCATGAAACGGCCGCTGGCCTTGATCTGACGAGGAGTGGTGCTGATTGCCGGTGTGGTCATATTGAGAGAAAGTGGTCGAAAGAGGTAAGTTGCAGGTCCAGCGCGGCACCGTCGGCATCGCGCAGGCGCAAGCCGCCGGCGGCATCGATGCTGCCGATGCGAGTCACGGCGGTACTCGCCGCCAAGCCGGCGGCGAGTACCGCCGTGCGTTGGTCGGCTGGGGCTGTGAAGCATAATTCGTAGTCGTCGCCACCAGCCAATGTGAAATGGCGACGGATCGCCTGGGTTTGTTGCGATAGCACGGGACCGGGCGGCAGACTGTCTACCGCTAGCGTAGCACCAACCCCGGAGCGTTGCAGAATATGCCCAAGATCGCCGATCAAACCGTCCGATATGTCGATTGCGGCCCGTGCGATCCCACGTAGCGCAAGCCCCAGCGCCACGCGTGGCATCGGTTTATGCATGCGCGTTGCCGCCAGCGCATGCTGTGCAGTATCCATGGCCAGTTGATCCGTCAGTTCATGTCGATAACCCGCCAGCGCCAGCTGCGCATCGCCCAACGTCCCGGAGACCCAGATATCATCACCCACTTGCGCAGCATCGCGGCGCAAGGCTTGACCCGGCAGGGTTTCGCCGAATACGGTGATGCAGATATTCAGAGGTCCTTTGGTGGTATCGCCGCCGATCAGTTCGCAATGATGCGAATCGGCCAATGCCAGTAAACCGGCTGAAAATGGCGCTAGCCACGCTTCGCTTGCGGCGAGCAACGCTAGCGCCAATGTAAACGCTAGCGGTCGCGCACCCATCGCCGCTAGATCGGATAAGTTGACCGCCAGGCACTTGTGGCCCAGAGCGAAGGGATCAGCGTCGGCAAAGAAATGTCGCCCTTCCACCAGCATGTCGGTGGAAATGACAATTTGGCTGCTGGCGGCGGGATTCAGCAATGCGCAATCGTCTCCGACGCCGAGGGCAATCTTCGCGATATGGCTACGTGCCGGGCGGGTGAAGTAACGGGAGATTAGATCGAATTCGGATAACATCATCGGATTGTACTGAGTGAAGGGGGAGTTGTAGCCGATTTGTAGTGGATTTATGGCCACTTTGTTAAATTTTCTCGCTGCCAGATAGCGCCATCGCAAGCGTTGTCAGAATCCTGATTCACAACTGCTGGTCCGCGAAATAGCGTTGCCCTGGATGATATTTTTCCACGGTGGTTTCACCCAGCTTCGGCGTACCTTTCGGCACAACTGACCCGGCGAGTGTCTTTTTCAGTGTTTCCTGGCGGTTTGGCGTGGCTGCTGTAGAGGGCGACGGCTCATTGGCGACAGAGGAATCCTTGCGCAGATCACGTTCGATCTGTCCAGTATTGTGTTTCACTGAATCGACCATATCCATTAGATCAAACGCGTATAAATATCAAATCCCACACGCTATGTCCGAGCCGCAAGCCGCGATTTTCGAATTTGGTCACAGGACGGTCATCCAGCCGCTCTGCATAGGTTTCGGCGGTATTCTTCAGTAACGGCTCGGCGCTCAACACTTCCAGCATTTGCTCAGCATACTCTTGCCAGTCAGTCGCGCAATGCAGATAGCCACCCAGCGCCATACGCGATGCCAGTAAACTGACCAGTGGCCCTTGAATCAAACGTCGCTTGTTGTGACGCGCCTTGTGCCATGGATCTGGAAAAAACACATACACCCCCGCCAGCGCGCCGGGCGCAATCATATTAGTCAGCACTTCCACCGCGTCGTATTGGATCAAGCGTAAATTCTCCAGCTGCTGCTCGCCGATTAGCTTCAGCAAACTGCCGACGCCGGGTGTATGCACTTCGACCCCGACGAAATTCTTTTCTGGCATACTCGCAGCAATCTTGGCCGAAGTCTCGCCCATGCCAAAGCCAATTTCCAGAACGGTTGGTGCTGCGCGCCCGAAAATCTGAGCGAGATCAATCACAGTCTTGTTATAAGAAATACAAAAACGCGGCCCCAATTCCTCAATAGCACGCGCCTGCGCCGTCGACAAACGCCCGGAGCGCTTAACAAAGCTACGGATTC
Source organism: Collimonas sp. UBA1456 (assembly GCA_002325825.1). Taxonomy (GTDB): domain Bacteria; phylum Pseudomonadota; class Gammaproteobacteria; order Burkholderiales; family Burkholderiaceae_D; genus Collimonas. The sequence goes on along the minus strand of DCSW01000031.1, from coordinate 227 downwards.
GATATTCAGTCGGATCGTAAAAAAGTGGTTTGCCGGATTTATTTTCTGACATTTCTGACATGTTGGATAGAGAAAGTTAGAAAGAAATAAGCGCGGATAGCCCGCAACTGCAATATACAGAGTCATTGTAACGTCAGACAATTGCATGCCCGATAATCCTCACACAAAAAATATCAGTTAGAAGTAGGATTTTCTTAAATGCGATTTTGAGGAAGTTGTACATGGAG
>DCSW01000052.1 GCA_002325825.1 Collimonas sp. UBA1456 | reverse complement strand
TTTCAAAAGATTTTAAACAGGTTCCAAAAGGATGCGGAGCCCGTCTTCATCCAGGATCGGGATATGCAACTCTTCCGCCTTGGTAAGTTTACTGCCGGCTTCTGCCCCCGCTACCACATAGCTGGTCTTCTTGGAAACCGAGCCTGTCACCTTGCCACCGGCTGCTTCGATCATGGCTGCTGCGGCATCACGGGTCAGGGTCGGCAAGCTGCCGGTCAACACGAAGGTTTTGCCAGTCATGAACTCGGATGCGCTTTCTGCCGGCAAGTTCTCCGGCCAATGAATACCGGCGGCGCGCAACTGCTCGATCAACTCACGCTTCAGCGGATCAGCCAGGAACGTAAGCAATGAACGTGCCGCCACCGGACCAATATCGGCCACTTCCAACAATTGTTCCTCATCGGCCTGCAATAAGGCGTCGATATTGCCGAAGTGACTAGCCAATTCCTTCGCCGTCGTCTCGCCGACATGACGAATGCCAAGGGCGTAAATGAAGCGGTCCAAGGTAGTCGATTTGGACTTCTCAATTGCGCTCAATACATTCTGGGCCGATTTGTCGGCCATCCGATCCAACTCAACCAACTTCACCAGGTCGAGTTTATACAAGTCGGCGGCGGTGGTAATGACATGGCGGTCCACCAGTTGTTCGATCAATTGATCGCCCAAGCTCTCAATATCCATCGCCCTACGCGATGCGAAATGCTGCAAACCGCCCTTGCACTGCGCCGCGCATTTGATCCAGCCGCCGGAACAACGGGCGATGGCTTCATCCTCCGTCCTGACGATCGGTGAGCCGCAAATCGGGCATTCAACAGGCATCACAAATGCAAGCGCGTCGACCGGCCGCAACTCCGGCACAAACGACACCACTTCCGGAATCACGTCGCCGGCACGACGCACGATGACGGTATCACCGATATGAATATCCTTGCGTCGCACTTCATCTTCATTATGCAGCGTAGCATTGGTCACCGTGACGCCGCCGACGAACACCGGCGCCAGCCGCGCAACCGGGGTCACGGCACCGGTACGGCCGATCTGCACCTCGATATCCAGCACCTGAGTGGTGGCTTCTTCGGCAGGGAATTTATGCGCCAACACAAAACGCGGCGCGCGCGATATGAAGCCCAGAGTCTGCTGCTGCAACAAACGATTGACCTTGTACACCACGCCATCGATTGCATAAGGCAATTGCGCGCGCTTGGCACCAATCTCGCGAAAAAAATCCAGCAGACCGTCAGCGCCATTAAACACACCGCGCTCAGCGCAGACCGGCAGCCCAATCTGGCTATACCAGTCCAGCAGCGCCGAGTGCGACACCGGCATTTCCGTGCCGTCCAGCGTGCCAATGCCATAGGCAAAGAAACGCAAGGTGCGTTGCGCGGTGATGCGCGAATCGAGTTGGCGCAAGCTGCCTGCAGCGGCATTGCGTGGATTGGCGAACTCCCTCAATCCAGCATCGCGCTGAAACAAATTCAGCTTAGCAAAATCGGCCTTGAACATCAGCACTTCGCCACGCACGTCAAGTACTTTGGGTGGATTGCCGGTGTGCAACCGCAGCGGGATCGCCCGCACCGTGCGGATGTTACTGGTGACGTTCTCGCCGGTTCTGCCGTCGCCGCGGGTGGCAGCCTGTACCAGAACGCCGTCTTCATAGCGAAGGTTGATCGCCAAGCCGTCGAATTTCAGTTCGGCAGCATATTCGATCCTGGTCTCGAGCTGGGTATCCAGACCATCCCTGACGCGACGATCAAATTCGACAATATCGTTATCCTCGAAGCCGTTACCAAGGGACAGCATCGGGATCGAATGCGTGACCTGCTCAAACCGCGGTAACGGCGTGGCGCCGACCCGCTGGGTTGGCGAATCCGGCGTGTTCAATTTCGGATGCGCCTGTTCTAGCGCCTGCAACTCGCGAAACAACAGATCGTATTCGGCATCCGGGATCGATGGATTATCGAGCACATAATAAGAGTGATTATGACGATTTAACTCGGCAGCCAGCCACGCGGCGCGCGCCCGCCAGTCAGAGGGGTCCAATGAAAAAGTTGACATGTGTGGTATCCGTTGAGTAAACGCAAGAGGCCGCACTAAAGCGGCTTCTTTGATTTTGTACTGCAAATAGTGTCTTGATAATGTGCTCGCTGTAACGGGTACGGTGGGCACTTGTGTCCGGGTACCGCAACCATTTTATTCCTGAGGCTTGTTGCGTCGTCATGTGGGCAAAAAAACTTGCCCACATGACGACGGCGCTTAAACTTTGTCCTGCAATCAGCTAAATAGACGCAAAGCCCGGACTGAACCGGCAGGAATGTCAGCCACCTCCATTTCGCGGTAAAAGGCGTTGACCTGACCGGCAATTTCGGCCAGTTGAACGTCGGCCAGCGGCTGGTTGCTGTCATCTACCAATACGCCGCCAAGACGTGCCGCCAGCGAGCGACCGCAGGCCACCATAGCGCCATAACCGTCGCGCGCCGGCGCCACGCCTGGCACATCGAGCAGCAAGGTGAGGCGACTGGTGGTTTCAGCCATCACGCTGGCATTGATCGACAACGAAAAAAGTAGGCCGCCGTCACCATCCGACATCACCATGAGGCCTCCCGAACGCGCATCAAAACCCTGCCGTTCCAGTACCGCCAGCAACGTGCTGATCGCCCATGGCGCGCCGTTCGACTGAATGTTCACGCCCAATTGAGCATCGTGCTTGATGACAAACTGATGCAGCGCGCGCGCGGTATTAATTACCTCCGACATATCTGGTAGGTCAAGTTCGGCGCCGAGGTCATCGGCGGTCTGGCGCAAGCGCATGACCAACTCAGAATATTCGATTTCGTTGAGCGAATTGCTACGGTTGGCCAGTTGCACGCCAGCCAGCAAAGTGCTGTAGATGCTACCATTGGCCACCGGCTCCCATTCGCCATTGAGATCTTCGCCGATAAAGTGAATCGGCTTATTGCCGATATGGCACAAGCTCTGCAAGGCGGGAAGCGCTTTGTCGCCACGTATCGGCGTTTCCAGCAGCAACGGAATCATGCAATCGATCAGATCGTCCACCGGCAAATCCTTGCGCGGCGCCGTGGCCAACACGGTATTAGTCGATGCGTCGGTTACAGCCGCGTTACTGAACTGTGACTCCAGTGCTTGCTGCTCGGCGGTTTGATCGATATCGTTGCCAGCATCGAACAACTTCGGTTCGTAACGCACCGGCGCTTCGCCATTGTCTTTTCGCGAGGTCATCAAGACATCATCGTGTGATCCCGAAAAAGCGCGCTCAACACTCTTCTTGGCCTTGTGTTCCTGCCATTTATTGTACAAAATGACACCGACAAGAAACCCGCCCCCAATGATAAACAGGCTTGTTTGTAGGTCCGTCATTCTGCTGATTCCTTTTTAGTTGCTAACGTATCACTTAGATACGCGCCTGAAACGCGAATATGCGACTGAAATTGTGAATTGATCATTGATGGGATCCGAGGTAAAAACACTTCAAAAATGGTTGTCAGTGACCGCGTAAATAATTCAAATGAATCAAAATTAATTTGAACTCATTGCAATGCATGGCTTGCACACTGCTCCGCAATCAAGCCGGAGTGAACCAACATGCAACCATTTTCTACAAAAACAAGACTCGCTTCAATGTATGTTTAGTGTATATACTGGAAACATAAACGACCGAGAATTTTTCTAAGATCCTGTTCGGAATCTTTTCAACGCCTTTCCAATACAATATTAAGGCGAAGAAAGAGAAAATTGACTGATTGCAGCCTGGTATTGAGCT
>DCSW01000064.1:6383-7237 GCA_002325825.1 Collimonas sp. UBA1456 | reverse complement strand
AAGTTTTCTCTCCCAGGGGGCAAGGTGCGGATCGCCGTTGAGCCTATCGGCCAGCGCATTCGAGTATCGGTAAAGGACAATGGCTCCGGTATTCCAGATGCGTTTAAGGGGCAGATATTCCAGAAATTCGCCCAAGCCGATGCTTCCGATACTAAGAAAAAAGGTGGCACGGGCTTGGGTTTGAGCATCACTAAGGCGATCATCGAGCAAATGGGCGGCAGTATCGGTTTTACTTCAGAACCTAATGTGTTAACAACATTCTTTATTGAATTTCCAGTCTGGCAAGAAACCGAGCATGTCGCACCTGTTTTATCCGAAAGAACGGGGAGAAAACGGGTATTAATTTGCGAGGATGATCACGACATCGCTGCCTTGTTGCGATTAATGCTGGAGCAGAATGGGCTGGCAGCCGACATCACCTACGATGCGGCACAGGCCAAGCAGATGTTGGCGCAGAGGAGCTATGCGGCTATGACCTTGGACCTGTCTATGCCTGACCAAGATGGACTCTCCCTTATCCGCGAGCTGCGCGCTGATAAAGCCACCGCAGTTTTGCCAATTGTAGTGGTGTCGGCAAAGGCGACGGAGGGGCGTAAAGAATTAAATGGCGATGCTTTTAGTGTGATTGACTGGATCGGGAAGCCTATCGATCAGGTTAAATTGGTGGAGGCGCTCAAGCAGGCGGTGGGGCAAGTCTCTGATGCGCGCCCCCAAGTGCTGCATGTCGAGGATGATGCGGATATCGCCCATGTGGTGACGGCAATCGTAGGCGAGTCGGCGGATATCGACAATGCGCCCACTCTGGAGGAGGCGCGGCGCATGTTGAAAGCGAAGCATTACGATCTGGCGATTCT
>DCSW01000064.1:5444-6341 GCA_002325825.1 Collimonas sp. UBA1456 | reverse complement strand
AGTGAAGTGATGCATGAAGACTTGTCCAAAATTAAATCCGCTCTGGTGAAGTCGCGTACCGATAATGCGCAGTTGCTGGCAACGATCAAGCGTTTGATCGGCGACGCATAGCATGCAAAAACCGCGAACCGTGCTAGTGGTAGATGACGACAGCATGATGCGCAATATGCCGAAAATGGGCGGCTTGCAGGCGTTGGAAGAAATTCATAAGAAAACCCCCACAGCTAGGGTGATGATGGTGAGTGCCGATGCGACGATGGATAGGGTGCAAGAGGCGATATTATTAGGTGCTGCCGGATTTGTGGTAAAGCCGCTCAATGCGGCGAGTGTATTGGACAGGATCGATAAATGTTTTAAGGGGAGAACATCGCAATGACAGAAAAACTGACACGCATCCTGTACGTGGAAGATGAGCCGGATATTCAAATGGTAGCGCGGCTCGCGCTGGAAACGCTGGGTGGATTCACTCTGGAAATATGCAGCTCAGGGAAAGAAGCGTTGGATAAGATTAGCGCTTTTCAGCCGCAGTTGATGTTGCTGGATGTGATGATGCCGGGCATGGACGGACCCACCACGCTGGGAGAGTTGCGCAAACTGCCCCAGTTCTCGACTACCCCTGCGGTCTTCATGACTGCCAAGGTGCAGACCAGTGAGGTGGCTGGTTACAAGGCAATCGGGGCGGTGGATGTGATTCCAAAACCTTTCGATCCGATGACGTTGTCAAGCCAGGTGGAGGCAATTTGGGAGCGTTGCCATGGCTGATATGAACGAATTGGCGGCAAAGATGAAGGTGCTGAGCGATGCCTATGCCGCGCAATTGCCTGAGAAGTTTGCCCAGCTGGAACAGGTGTGGAACAAATTGCCGCGCGAGTCATGGGACGAGGAAGAATTTCAAAA
>DCSW01000064.1:4442-5297 GCA_002325825.1 Collimonas sp. UBA1456 | reverse complement strand
GGGTAATCAGAGCAGCCTGATTGCTGTCTCTCCCGTCAATCAAGCTGTCGACAAGATGCGTCGTATCTATATTGTGGAAGACGATGTTGCCTTCTCGGAAGGCCTGAAGAACCAGCTCAGTTACTTTGGTTACGACGTCAGCGTGTTTAACACGCTGGCCGAGTTCAAGAGCGCCCTGCAAAAAAACGACGATGCTGTGGTGGTGATGGATATTTCTTTTCCCGAAGACAGCTGGGGCGGCGTGCATGTCATGCAGGAAGTGCAAGAGAAACGCGACGTGCCGTTGCCGGTCATTTTCCTTTCTTCTCACAACGAGCTCGATGCAAGACTGGAAGCGGTGCGAGCCGGCGGCATCGCTTATTTCACCAAACAGTTAAATTTAAGTAGCCTGATCGACAAACTCGACGAGTTGACTTCGAGTCAGCCGTCCGCCTCTTACCGCGTAATGATCGTCGATGACTCTCCTTCGCTCACTGCTTATTACGCGGCGGTGCTTGAGCAAGCTGGGATGACCACGATTACAGTCAACGATCCGTTGGTGGTGATGAAACCGCTGCTGGAGTTCGAGCCGGATTTGATCCTGATCGACATGTACATGCCCGGCTGCAACGGCATGGAGCTGGCCAAGGTAATCCGTCAAATTGATAACTTCGTCAGCATCCCCATCGTGTTTCTTTCCGCCGAAAAAGACCTCGACAAACAGCTGGCCGCGATGGATTTGGGCGGGGACGATTTTCTTACCAAGCCGATCCAGCCGCAACATCTGTTGGCCTCTGTGACCAGCCGCATCCGCCGCTCCCTGATGCTGCGTTCCTTTATGGTGCGCGACAGCCTCACCGGCCTGCTCAATCACAC
>DCSW01000064.1:0-4365 GCA_002325825.1 Collimonas sp. UBA1456 | reverse complement strand
CCCGCCGGTGACCGGGTGATCAAGAGCCTGTCGCGTTTGCTCAAGCAGCGCCTGCGCGAGGTTGATGCGGTCGGACGGTATGGCGGCGAAGAGTTCGCCGTCATCCTGTCTGATAGCGACAGTTCGACTGCAGCCATGGTGCTGGATAAGATACGCGAAGATTTCTCACTTTTGCGCCACATGGCAGATGGCGTGGAGTTCTCTGCCACATTCAGTTGTGGCATCGCCGATGTGGCGGATTTTGATAGCGCGACCAAGCTGGGCGATGCTGCGGACAAGGCGCTGTATAAAGCGAAGCATGGCGGGAGAAATCAAGTCGCCGTCATGACTCAATAATAGGTATATTTAAGCATGAGTAATGGGATTCAAGGCAGTGAGATTATGATCATTGAAGATGATGATCATATCGCGCAACTGCTTATTTTTATTTTTCAGCGAGAAGGGTTTGTCACTACGCACGCTGCTAACGGGCAGGTGGCTGAAAAAATGATTCAGGAAAATGCACCGCCGGCCTTGATATTGCTGGACGTGATGCTGCCCTATCAAGATGGGTTTTCACTATTGAAAAAGATTCGCACTCAACCCAGATGGGAAGAAGTTCCTGTGATTATGCTGACGGCGAAGTCACAAGAAAATGATATCGTACGTGCACTGAACGCGGGGGCTAATGACTATGTGCTCAAACCTTTTCAACCCACTGAATTAGCCGCAAGAGTCCGCCGATTTATTAAGGTAACGCTATGAGTTTATTGAAAGGTGCGTTTCTAGTTTCACTATCTGTATTCATGTCCGCGGTTTATGCCCAAGGTGAAGAACGAGCCCAAGTTGAGCTGGGTTCATCACTTGAAACGTTTAATAAAAGTTCTTATTCAAATTGGCGCAGCAATTACATTGATGTCACAAAGAAGCTTGGAGATCGGAAAAGTGTTTATGGCTCGCTACGCGAAACAGATCGTTTTAATGTAAAAGACAGCGAATGGTTAGCGGGCGGATACTTGCCACTATCCAGTCGTTGGACTTTGTTGACTGAAGGCAACGCAAGCCCATCCCACAATATTCTCGCCAGATGGTCTGCGCTCAGCCAGTTGCAATACGCATTAGACGATGGCTGGGGTATTCATTTTGGCGTACGACACACTGTTTACAACAGTGCGTTAATTAATACGATGCTCCTTACCGGTGAGCGGTATTGGTCTGACTATCGTGCCGCCTACACGCACTCAGAAAGCGCCTTAGCGGATGCAGGATCGGCCCCGAATGATCGAATTCAACTATCCAGATACTACGGAGAAAATAACTTTATAGGAACCGGATATTCTCATGGTTCTGAAATTGAAAACTTTGGGTTACCTCTTGGCATATTAAGCACTCGTGTGCAGTCTATAGGATTGAATGGGCGGCACTGGCTTAGCCGGGATTGGGCCGCCTCTTACGAGTTTGCAATAACCGAACAAGGCAACTTCTACACCAGAAACACCTTCCGCCTTGGACTTCGTCGTCAATTCTGACCCCATCATCCGCTTCGCATTTTGGAGCGGCTTGGGCGCAACGGTAATAACGGTTTTGCTCATTGTGCAGATCACTTTGCTACGGGTGTTATACCGGCGCAATGAACAGCGCAAACAAGAGTTTTTATCCATCTGGCGTGGGTTGTTTACTGAAAGCACACTGAGTCATGTCGAGCCATGGAGACTGCCTAAAGTTGCCAAGCGTGATGTGGTTTACTTTTTATCCTATTGGAATCGCTTACAGGATTCCGTGCGTGGAGATTCTAGAGTAAAACTTAATGAATTAGCACGCATCGCTTGTATTGATCGTGCTGCGCGTCAAATGTTATTAGATGGCAGTAGAGCTGAAAAATTACTTGCCATCGTCAGTTTGGGGCATTTCGGAGACACAACCGATACGGCTGTGCTAGAAAAAATGCTGGTGAGTGATCAACCAATTGTTTGCCTACATGCTGCCCGAGCTTTGCTGCGTATCGATTCTGCATCTCTACGTGAATTATTGCCGGCCATTATTCAGCGCAATGATTTACCCACTACCGTTATCGCCAATCTTCTGAAAGAGGCCGGGCCTGATGTTACCTCTCCGGTCATCGCTGATATGCTACGAAATGCTATCCTACAAAGTGCGACCTCGCAGTTTATGATTCGTCTGATTGTCCTGACCGCTTCTGTGCATCCTTCTGTTGTCCACGCATCTTTGCGTGAAATTATGGATACCACCGAAGATATCGAGGTGCTGGCTGCTTGCTTAAAAGTGATGCGGGCACCTGAAGATTTGCCGAAAATGCGGGAATTGATTAACCATTCGAATTGGCGAATACGTGTCCATGCGGCAACTGCACTGGGCGATTTGGGCGATGAAAAAGATTTGATCTCGTTGCTCAGTCTTCTTTCCGACTCACAATGGTGGGTTCGATACCGTGCGGCACAGGCGATAAGCCACCTACCGTTTGTTACAACAGGCCATTTGGAAGGTTTGAAAAGTCACTTAAATGACAGCTTCGCCATCGACATTCTGAACCAGGTCATCTCTGAGCGCACGCAATGATGCACAGAATAATTGAACTGAGTGAGTGGGGTTTCTTGTTTTATTTTATCGGCCTGAATTGCGGATATTTGGCGCTCAATTTTCTTTCACTGTTCAGTGTATCCAAGTTAATGCGTGAGCGAATGATCGACGACCTGCCCAAGGTTTATTCAGGTCTGGATTTGCCCATTAGTTTATTGGTCCCTGCTTACAATGAGGAAGCAAGCATTGCAGCATCGATCCGCTCTATGCTGCAACTCAGCTATCATGAATTTGAAATTGTGGTGATCAATGATGGATCAAATGACAGCACGCTTGATGCGCTAAAACGCGAGTTTTCTCTGATCCCGTTTCCTGAAGCCTATCGTCAACAAATCGAAACTAAACCAATTCGGGGGATATACCGCTCCACCCTGCATAACAATTTGCGCGTAATAGACAAGGAGAACGGCGGCAAGGCTGACTCTCTTAACGCGGGCATTAATGTTGCACGCTACCCGCTATTCTGCGCCGTTGACGCTGACTCCATATTGCAACGCGACAGCCTGGAAAGAGTGGTGCAGCCTTTTTTGGAAGACTCGCGCGTGGTGGCGTCGGGCGGCAGCATTCGTATTGCGAATGGCTGCCAAGTTAGCAATGGCTTTCTCCAAAAAGTTGATCTGCCCAAAAAAATATTACCACTGTTGCAGATTGTCGAGTATTTACGCGCTTTTTTATTTGGTCGCATGGGGTGGTCGCCGCTCAATGCAATGCTAATAATCTCAGGCGCTTTCGGACTTTTCAAGAAAGGTGTGGTGATCGAAGTGGGGGGCTATCGTGCCAACACAATAGGAGAGGACATGGAGCTGGTTGTGCGTATCCATCGACTTTACCGCTTGGCAAAAAAACCTTACCGTATTGTTTTTGTGCCCGACCCTATTTGCTGGACAGAGGCACCGGAAGATTTGGCAACATTGAAAAATCAGCGTATCCGTTGGCAACGCGGCCTATTGGAAAGTCTGCACTTGAATTCAAGCTTGCTATGCCACTATCGCGGGGGCGCCGTGGGCTGGCTGGCTTTCCCGTTTATGCTGCTGTTTGAAGCTTTGGGGCCGCTGATTGAGCTGACGGGATACATTTTTATATTCACACTATTTTTAACCGGAGCGATATCAGGTCAAGCGTTGTGGGTTTTCTTATTTGTTGCTGTTGGCTTTGGTATTTTGCTGTCAGTAAGTGGTTTGCTGCTGGAGGAAATGACATTCCACTTATATCCGCGCCGCAAACATTTTCTGTTGCTGCTGATGGCAGTACTCATTGAAAATTTTGGCTACCGGCAAATTAATTCGTGGTGGCGACTCATTGGCATAGTGCGCTGGATGCGCGGCGGGAAAGCACAATGGGGCGAAATGAAAAGAAGCGGTGCGTGGCAAATAAAATCCTGATCCGTGTTTTGGGACAAAGGGGGTAGGGCTGAGATCCGTGGATTTGTCAGCGTCGCTCTTGATTACAAACCACCACGTAAGGCCGAAATCGCCAGGAGGATGTTGCCGTCATGGTGTCGGCCAAGTACGCCCCCACTTTAACGCGGGTAAGGAACTGCTCGACTGGGGTAGGTGTAAATTTAGCCGGAGAGCGTTTTGATGACTGGACTTTCTATTTTGCGTCTGGAAAATTGCTCGGCACCACTTACGCGAAAGTAAAGCTACTTCAAGTTAAATTCGACAAATAGGGAATAGTTCACAGTTGTACTTAGCCTACATCCAAACAGTGATTCAGAACGCTTAATGGAGTCGCCATAAAGCTGTCGGTGGCGAATGTCTCTTGAGGGTCGACAGTGACGATAGGTGA
>DCSW01000090.1 GCA_002325825.1 Collimonas sp. UBA1456 | reverse complement strand
TTTTAATGCGCCATTCATGGCCGCATGGCCGACCCAAGTGCGCTTTCCGTTCCGGTACATTAGTCACCGCGGCTTTTATAGTCATGTCGGCCCGAGCGGCGTTATGACCGACGCGCTGATCTTGTACTCAACCTTTGATCATGGCACTGCTACTCGGTACGCGTTTATTCAACTTGAATCGCAATACCGCAGTGCTAATTCGCGCCGGTAGTTCAATCTGCGGCGCCGCGGCCGTAATTACCAGAGAAGCGGTGCTGCGCGCGCAGCCGGCGCAAGTCACGGTCGCCGTAGCAACCGTCGTCATATTCGGTTCGCTGGCGATCTTCCTGTATCTGTTATTATATCAGCTCAACCTGCACTGGAACTTCCTCGCAGCCTCGCAGCTTACCCATGGCATCTACACCGGTTCCGCCCATGCACGAGGTCGCCAGGGTCGCCGGCGCCAACACTGCTGCGAATTGGCAAGATGGTCCGCGTGATGCTGCTGTTGGCCTATGTCGCAAAACGTGGCGCGGCCACAACCAGCGACAAAGACAAACTATGAAAAATCCGTCTGGCCATCACCTGGATTCGCATCCGGCTTCATCGCAACAGTCGCCATCAACTCGATCGAATACACGAAACGCAAGCGCATGTTCTCCGTAGTTAGTTAAATGGGTAGGGCTGGTTTTGAATTAATGTCTGACGTTGACGTTGTTTTTAACTTTTCGCATGCTGACGTTGCCTTCCCTCCGGTCCCCGACACGCCAACGGCAGACAATGGCTGTGAGATCGCCTTTTTGTTTACTTTTTGACGAAGCAGAAAGTAAACGGCCGTCGGACCGCACCCAGCTAGCTTTCACGGAGTAGAAGCCGTTTTAAGTAACATCAGACGAACAAAGCTGATGCACCATCAAATTCACTCCGTGAGCCGTTAAAAGGAAGCAGAGTCATTCTCTGCAAAGAACCACGGAAAAACTCTGACGCCATTTAGCTACGCAGCAGGTTGCGCCAAATATCTACCAATTTCTCAGGAGATACGACCATTCTCATGGGATACGGCAGATATTGAACCTGCAGAACTAATTCCTTAAAATGTCAATGTCTTCACACCATCAGGCGTACCCAACAAACAAATATCCGCCCCCTGCTGCGCAAACAAACCAACCGTCACCACTCCGGTGATCTGATTGATCTGCCGCTCCAACCCCACCGGATCAGAAAGCGTCAGGTTATGCATATCGATAATTACGCAACCATTGTCGGTAATCAACGGCTTACCACCCTTAAAACGCAAACGTGGCTCACCGCCCAGTTTGGTCAGTTTAAGCGCGACCACCGCCTGGGCCATCGGAATCACCTCGATCGGCAATGGAAATTTACCCAGCACCTTCACCAACTTCGAACCATCCGCGATACAGATAAACCTCTCCGCCACCGACGCCACGACTTTCTCACGCGTTAACGCCGCACCGCCGCCCTTGATCATCGCCCCCTCGGCATTGATTTCGTCAGCGCCATCGATATATACCGGCATGGTCGCCACCTGACTCAAGTCATACATCTCGATGTCATGCGCACGCAAACGCGCCGCAGTCGCCTCGGAAGAAGGCACCGCACCCTTGATGCGATGCTTGATCTTGGCCAGCTCATCGATGAAAAAATTAGCGGTCGAACCAGTGCCGACACCGACAATCTGACCATCGACAACATATTTGATTGCTTCTCTGGCAACAGTTAGCTTGAGTTCATCCTGGGTCATAGCAGTCATGGCGTGGTCTTAAAGAAGAAGTAAAGCTGCTATTTTAACCAAAACAGAGCGTCAATTTTTAACTCAATCCACGCTCTGACACATGAATATCATTGACTTTCGTCGGGCTTTTCAGCCAATGTTTCTCGCAACGCAATTTGCAACCGCGAATGCAGCTTCACAAATCGTTGCCACAACACCAATACCAACACAGCCGCCGCAACCAGTACCAGTATTAACAGATTGGTCGGCGGCAAAATACGGCTGCTCAGAGCGGTAATCATCAGCATGATGCCGACAATCGACACCACCGGAATGACCTCAGCGATGACCCGCCGCACCGCATGATTGTATGAGCCGGCCCATTCCGGCGTGACGCTGATCTCGGCCAGTAGCATGCTCAGCGCGTACAACTTGCGATAAGTGGCGACCAGGAAAGGTAGCGATATGAGCAACGCCCCACCCCACACGATGGCATCCTGCACTTGTGAATCGGCAACCCAGCCAGACATGAGCGTACCAAGCTTGCCGGCGAAATAGCCGCTAACGATAAAGATCGCTGCCACCAGCGCCAGATTGACTACCACTTGCGTCAGGATACGGCGGATGATGCGCGACAGTTCTGCGCGATCGCCCTGCGGCTGCAAACTATCCAACCAGGTCGAATACATGCCTAATACCGAAGCCACTTTTTCCGGCATCGCCTTCGCCAGGCGGGTCGACAACGGATCCGCCAGCTTGATCAGATACGGTGTCAGCAACGTCGTCACGGCCGAAACTGCCACCACGGTCGGGTACAGGAAATCGCTTGTCACCTTCAGGCTCACACCCAATGCAGCGATAATGAACGAGAATTCACCGATCTGCGACAAGCCCATGCCGACCCGCATCGAGGTGCGGCCATCGTGACCGGAGAGGAAAGTCGCCATGCCGCAGCTGACCACCTTGCCCAACACCACTGCGACCGTAATCACGGCAATCGGTAGCCAGTATTGTGCCAGTATCGAGGGGTTGAACAACAACCCGATGGCGACGAAAAAGATCGCACTGAACATGTCGCGCACCGGTTCTATCAGTCGTTCTATCTGGTGCAGGTGGCGCGATTCAGCCATCACAGCACCGATCAGGAAGGCGCCGAGCGCCACGCTATATTCTAATTTCATGACCAGCAGACAAAAGCCGAAACACAGGCCAAGCAATGTCACCAACAGCATTTCCTTACTCTTGAACTTGGCAACATAGTCCAGCAAGCGCGGCACGATAAGTATTCCCGCTACCAGCGCAACAATCATGAACAGCACCAGCTTGCCGATCGTGATCGCGGCATCGCCGGCATCCACTGAACCACTGGTGGCGACGCCCGACAGAAACGCGATCATACCGATCGCTAGCACATCTTCGACAATCAGAATACCGAAAATCAGCTGCGCAAATTTCTCGCGCTTCATATCTAGCTCGTTGAGCGCCTTGACGATGATGGTGGTCGAGGAAACTGACAACATCGCACCGAGGAACACCGCATCCATCTGCTTCCAACCGAAATAGATGCCGATTTCATAGCCGATCCACAGCATTAGGGTGATTTCGGCCAGAGCCGCCACAAAGGCGGTTACACTCACCTTGCCAAGCTTCTTCAGGCTGAACTCCAAACCCAGCGAAAATAATAGAAAGATCACACCCAGTTCAGCCAGAATATGGATCGTGCGCTCGTCCGTAATGAACGAGAATGGCGGTGTGTATGGGCCGATAATCACGCCGGCGACGATGTAGCCAAGCACGACCGGTTGCTTGAAGCGCTTGAACAATACCGTAACAACGCCAGCGATCAACATGATCACGGCTAGATCCTGGATAAACGTTTCTACTGCATGATGCATGGGCAGGCTTTCCTCATGAGAATCGGCAAGTCATCAGGAGATTCGCGCGAACAAGGAAGGAACCGAAGAACGCGCACGGAAAGGCAATGACGCTACGCCAGCTTGGCGGCTATCAAGCAAGAAACCACCCGGCTCGACTGCAAGTGAGCAGCGAAATTATACTACGCTATTGAATAGCTTTACCCAATAGTTTCAAGATAATTGAGACATTTAGCAAGGCTACCCTTGGTTGTAATGAAGAACATTCAACGGCGATACCGAAGCAACAACAGACACCAAACTCAATCGTCGTGATTCGGGTCCAGCTCCGAGAGCAATATTGCGATATAGCCAAAACGGGTTAAATCCTTTATCCGTATCGGGTACAAAATATCGTCCATATAATCGCACTCACGCTGCACCACGCGGGCATGAAAGCCATCAACACCGCGGCTGATGCGCGCGCCAAATTGATCGAAACCGTCGTAACGGAGCTAAGGTCCAGCGCGGCATTATGCCACGCAGCCCGGGCACCGATAAACAACCTTCCCAACCATCTCCGAGCTATTCCGACAGCGGCCTCAAGATCGGATTGACCAGCACCGTTTCCGGCACCTCTTCGGCATCCTGGTAGCGAACGTTATTACTGAAACCAAAAATCACCAGTTGTAGACTGACGCCAATCTGCGGTGCCGCCAGACTGGCGCCATTGGCCGCGTGCATAGTCTCGAACATGTCGGCAATTAGAGTATCCGGCTCGGTTGTGCAAAAAACAGTGACAGATTCAGCTTACCGCAACAAACGAGGATCACCCATCTTGAAGATTTCACAAACGGTCATGACTTACTTTTATTCGGATTGTTTACAAATAAGGAAAAACTAATTCAGAACTATGGCACACTAATCAACTGAATTTTTTCAGGTATGCAGCAAAAGCAGCGCCGGTTTCCGGATGCTTCAACCCCATCTCCAGTGTCGCTTTCAAATAACCCAACTTGGAGCCGCAATCATAACGCTGTCCGGCATAGCGGTAGGCCAGCACGCGCTCATGCTGCATCAACGCGGCGATCCCGTCGGTCAGCTGAATCTCGCCGCCGGCACCTTTGCCCAATTCCTCCAGATGATCGAAAATAGCATTGGTCAGCACATAGCGCCCCACTATCGCAAGAGTCGATGGCGCCTGATCCGGTGCTGGCTTTTCGACGATACTGTTGATCTTCTCTAGGTTTGGCCGATAAGGATCAATGCTGACGATGCCGTATTGCTTGGTCTCGGCATGGGGCACATCCTGCACTGCCAGCATGCTCGATTGTTCGTGCGCGAAAATGTCTGTCATCTGCGCTAGTACCAGCTTCTGGCCGGGCCCGACATCCATGAAATCATCGGCCAGCAAGACTGCGAACGGATCGTTGCCCACCACCGGCCGCGCACACAACACAGCGTGACCGAGACCGAGCATTTCCGATTGGCGAATGAAAATGCAATTGATATGTTTGGGGATCACATTCTGCACCAACTCCAGCAAGCACTCCTTACCGGCTGCCTCCAGTTCGGTTTCCAGCTCGTAGGCCTTGTCGAAATGGTCTTCTATCGCGCGCTTGTTACGACCGGTGATGAACACCATGTCGGTGATGCCGGCCGCCACTGCTTCTTCCACCGCATACTGAATCAAAGGCCTATCGACGATCGGCAGCATCTCTTTCGGCTGCGCTTTGGTAGCGGGCAAAAATCGGCTGCCCAGGCCGGCAACAGGGAATACGGCTTTTTTAATGGTGCTCATGATGGTTTCCTTGTTCGCTTTCTTAGAGCCTGTTCGAAATCTTT
>DCSW01000002.1:8773-8928 GCA_002325825.1 Collimonas sp. UBA1456 | reverse complement strand
GCACGATGACGTTCTCGCACTTGTCAATCCATTCACAGTCCGCCGACTCCAGCTCGATACGTTCCAGTTCGCACAACCCTGCCACTGGCGATGGCACCATGAAGTGACGTCGGATTGTAGCCCACCAGTTATTCTACTTTGCCCCTGTCGTTACC
>DCSW01000002.1:0-8615 GCA_002325825.1 Collimonas sp. UBA1456 | reverse complement strand
ATCGGAGCCAGTGTTCTCCGATAAGTGTAACTCTATGTAAAAGAGGCCGGTGCAAACCGGCCTCTTTTACATAGAAAAGGTTGCCATATAGCATTTTTCAACTTACACTTCAAAGTTCGCTGCAAACCGTATTGTTGACCTTGATATGGTACAGTTACGGACCACCTGCCAGAAGCAGATCTTGTCGCGAAGATGACAATCGCCAACGTAATATATTTACCGGTGAATTGCATGGCAATTCCCACAATCCCTTCCATTATCGAGCTCCATGATTCAAACTTTAGGATCGGCCTCCACCGGAAGATGACATAGTTACATTACTCCGAAGCGCAAAATAAAACCGTGGCAATCATCGACGGCGGCGCAGCCGGACTGATGACTTCCGAAGTGTTGTCTGCCCATGGTGTGCTGGTCGACGTATACGACGCCATGCCATCGGTCGGCCGCAAATTCCTGCTGACCGGGAAAGGCGGCATGAACCTGCTTCACTCCTAACTCTAAGGCACTTTCCTGTCGCGCTACGGGGCGGGCCGCCTGCAGATTGCGCCTCTGCGGACGCAATCTGCACCGAATGCGTTACGCATATGGATGCGGAAAGTAGGAATCGACACCTTTATCGGATCATCCGGCCGCGTCTTCCAGACCGACACGAAAGCCGCACCATTATTGCGCACCTAGCTGCATCGGTTACGTCAGGCAAGCGCGCAATTTCATATGCGACATCGCTAGCCGATCTAGAACGAATCAGGTCCACTCATTTTCGACACCCTAGCCATACCGCATCGGCGCTAGCGCCGATGCGGTATGGCTAGGGTTGGGTGGCGGCAATTTTGGAAGGCTCGGCTCGGATGCGAAATGGGTGCTACTGCTGGCCAGGCGCAATGTACAAATTATCCCACTATAACCTACCAATTGCGTACCTAATGTTTCCTTAAGAGAATATTTTTTGTCGTTTTGCCGGCGGCTATCCGAAATTAATCGTTATTATGGTCGATCTTGATGCAAGATACAGGCAATAACCAGTATCTGCAAGCAAGGCGAATTCGTCGTTAGCAGAAACGGTGTCGAAGACAACCTGATCTATGCCCTGTCGGCCGAACTGCGAGACCGGATTGCCGCCGCCGGTAGTGTCGTTATCCACCTCGATCTGCTATCGGACTGGCCGCTACAGCGCGTAATTGACGAAGTGGCGCGTCCGCGTGGCACCAATTCATGGTCCAGCAACCTGTAAAGAAGGCTCGACCTGAAAGACGTCAAGACCGGCTTGTTGCGCGAACTGGTGGCGCCTGCCGATTTTATCGATCAGCTGCAACTAGCCAATTCCATCAAGGCATTGCCGCTGATCCTACTGGCGCCACGGTCTATCAATGAAGCGATCAGCGGCGCCGGTATCGTGATATGTGAAGGGCTCGAGCAACAACTGATGCTAAAGGCCATGCCCGGCGTATTCTGTGTTGGTGAAATATTCGATTGGAGCCCCCCCCCGAACGGCGGCTACTTGCTGAGCGCCTGCCTGGCATCCGGACGTGCCACCGGCAATGGCGCGTTAGGTTGGCTGCACAAAGTTGTGGTAGCATGATCGGCGCTGCCGTTAAGCAGTTATTAATGAACAATGCGACTTCTATTGAATTTAATGTCAAATTAACAATTAATTGGACAAGGTTAAATCGATGAAAGAAAGGAGCGTCAACCCGTGCAAGCTGTCCTGGATAGATCGGAAACTGGCAAATCGTCAATACCCTCCCAAGATCGTTGGAGTACTGATTTCAGTTAGTACTCCACGGCTTCGGCATCTGGTATCTGCTGACCCAGTTGCCGCCCGAGGTCAAGATAAAATCGCCGGTGTCTGACAACATGGGCGCCGTCAGAATCACGTTGGCGCCGGTGTCGCACAATGCACTGCCACAGCCGATCAAGACATCGGCCAAACCCAAGCCTAAAATCGCGCCAACACTGGTGAAACCGCTCAGGCGTAAAAACGTGCACTGGCTGGCGAAGACAGCCCTGAGTAGAACGCCGCGCCAACATCCAAGCACAACGCGGCTGGATGGTTAACGACAAGAGCAAAACAGGCGACATTTTTGAAGTACTCGACAAAATACCGTTCCGCGCCACGTTGATTTTCCGTGGCTTCAATACCGATACCAGCCGCAATGCGATGCAGCAGATCCCGATTGAACGCGGCGACGAAGACAGTATTGAAATGGCAATAGCCAACAAAATAATTAAATTTATTCGCAAAAAACCAATGGCGATATTCCCTGGCGTTCGCAATGCCTTGGCCGCGTGATCACCCTTAGTGCGCGACTCAAGGACACAGCTGAACAGCAGCAGTTCTTGATGCAGAAAATGTTTTATCAGGATCTGGCGCCATGCCGCCCGGTTGTGACTTTATATGCATAAGTAATATCGATTAAGCAAGTCTTCGAATTACAATATCGCTTTATCAGAATCCAACAAGCGAGACGCCCAATGACGGTAGCGGCACAAAAAGTTTCACCAGGCATGCAGCAGTATCTTAGCATCAAGGCCGACTATCCAGACACGCTCGTGTTCTATCGGATGGGCGATTTTTACGAACTGTTTTTTGAAGATGCAGAAAAGGCCGCGCGCCTGCTCGACATCACGCTGACTTCACGAGGCACCTACAACAACGCGCCGATCAAGATGTGCGGCGTGCCATTTCATTCAGCCGATCAATATCTGGCCAAGCTAATCAAGCTCGGCGAATCGGTGGCGCTGTGCGAACAGATCGGCGACATGGCAACCAGCAAGGGTCCGGTTAAGCGCAAGGTACTACGCGTGATCACGCCGGGCACTCTGACCGATTCCAATCTACTCCCGGAAAAATCTGACCAGCCGCTGCTGGCGCTGTATGTCACTCAGCAGCGCAAGGTCATCAAGGTCGGCCTAGCGTGGCTGTCGATGGCCAGCGGCGCCCTCAAACTGATGGAACTTGGCTGCGATCCGAGCGACCTGGAAGTTTTTCTAAAGCAAGAACTTGAACGCATCGCCCCGGCAGAAATCCTGGCGGCAGACATGGCCGATGCGATGCTGGGCAGCGGTCTGATCGACAAGGTTACCACGGTGCCAGCATGGCACTTCGACATCACCCACGGCCAGAAATACCTGCTTGACCAACTTGCGGTAAGAACCTTGAGGGGCTTCGGCGTGGAAAACCTCAGCGCCGCAATCGGCGCAGCCGGCGCTTTGCTGCGCTACGCCCAGTCGACACAGGGAAAAGGCCTGCAACATGTGCGCACGCTCACCGTCGAATTCGAAGATGAATTCATCGGCCTCGACGCAGCCACCCGGCGTAACCTGGAACTGACCGAAACCATCCGTCGCCAGGACGCCTCCTCCGGCGCGCCAACCTTGTTTTCGCTGCTGGATCACTGCCGCACCGCGATGGGCTCGCGCCTACTGCGCCATTGGCTGCACCACGCCAAACGCGATCAGGCTATCGCGCGCGGCCGCCACGCGGCGATCGGTGCGCTGATCGCCGCCGATAACGGCAGCGCCATCTCGGATACGCTGAGGGCGGTGCCGGATGTCGAACGCATTACCGCGCGTATCGCCCTACTTTCAGCGCGGCCGCGCGACCTGGCCGGATTGCGCGATGGCCTGCTGCAACTGGGTTCGCTGCGCGCCGATATCGCCCTGTGCGGCAGAGACCACCAGGCGCCGTTATTGCAGGAACTGCAGGTGGCACTGGAAACTCCGGTCGACTGCCTGCAATTACTGCAGACAGCAATCGCCACCGAACCGTCGACGATGGTTCGTGACGGCGGTGTCATTGCCACCGGCTTCAATGCCGAACTGGATGAATTGCGGGCGTTATCGGAAAACGCCGGACAGTTTTTAATAGACCTAGAAATCCGCGAACGCGCGCGCACTGGCATCGCCAACCTGCGGGTCGAATACAACAAAATACATGGCTTTTATATCGAGGTCACCCACGGCCAGATCGACAAGGTACCGGACGACTATCGCCGCCGCCAGACGTTAAAAAACGTCGAGCGCTACATTACACCTGAACTAAAGACATTTGAAGACAGGGCGCTGTCGGCACAGGAAGGCGCGCTGGTACGCGAAAAAATACTCTACGAGCAGATCCTACAAGACCTAGCGCCACACATCAGTACACTGCAACACATCGCCAATGCCCTGGCTCAACTCGACACGCTGGTGGCATTGGCGGATCATGCCGTGCGCCAGGACTGGTGCATGCCGCAACTGGTAGCCGAGCCAACGATCCAAATCGAACAGGGACGACATCCAGTCGTCGAAAAACAGATCGAACGTTTCATCGCCAACGATTGCCAACTGTCCACCGAGCATAAACTGTTGCTAATTACCGGCCCCAACATGGGTGGTAAATCTACCTTCATGCGGCAAGTCGCCTTGATCACGCTGCTGGCCTATATCGGCAGCTATGTCCCAGCCAGCAGCGCGGTGCTGGGGCCGATCGACCGCATCTTCACCCGCATTGGTGCTGCCGATGACCTGGCAGGCGGCAGCTCGACTTTCATGGTGGAAATGACCGAATCAGCCGCAATCCTTAACGGCGCCAGTGAAAATTCGCTGGTGCTGATGGACGAAGTGGGTCGTGGTACATCAACTTTCGACGGTCTGGCGTTGGCCTGGGCAATCGCTCGGCATCTGATCGACGTCATACGCAGCTTCACGCTATTTGCCACGCACTACTTTGAATTGACTCAATTGCCGGACCTACATCCGTCGGCAGCCAACGTACACTTATCGGCTGTCGAGCACAAGGACAACATTGTCTTCCTACATGCGTTGAAAAGCGGTCCGGCATCACAGAGCTATGGCTTGCAGGTGGCGCAACTGGCCGGCGTACCGATGCCGGTCATTCGCGCGGCGCGCAAGCACTTAGCTCTGCTGGAGTCGCAATCGGCGCAAGCGATGCCGCAGTTCGACCTGTTTTCACAGGACGCATACGCTGACAGCGAAAGCAATCAGACTGATTCAGCCGACGACCTACCGAGCAGCGACTTGCTCGATGCGCTGAACGACATCGATCCCGATACGTTGACGCCGCGTCAAGCACTTGAGAAGTTGTATTGCTTAAAACAACTTACAACTAACCAGAGAAACTGATGAATGCGATTCTCCATCTGGCTTCAGCTTTGGCGTAATCGGATATTCGTTTCGCAAAGCCACCGATGAAACAACACTACGCAACGCTATTGCCGAAATCGATTACGACAATCTCTCCTTCGTCGTCGCTAACAACATCAAGGCAGCCGGCGAACCCTGTACCGACCAGTTGTACGGACAGCACAAAGCGCTCATGAACAGCGCCAAGAACGGCTTGATCGTATCCCTCTCCGCCCGCGCCTGAATCGGTTGCAAGACCAGTGCCGATCGTTCGGCGGCGCTGGAACGCTTGAGCAATATCCGCAATCTTTGCTTTGCCGACGAATTTTCCTTTAACGCCAGCAAGATTCCACTGATTAGGCAATCGACTTCACCCAAATTCCGCAGTTATGCGAAAAACGCGCGCTGGGAAATCGGCAACGTGGTTTTTACCGCCATCAACCTGCCCGCGACCAACAACCACTACTTGGCAGAAGATGGCCGCAACAGTGAGTTCGAAGACCGCCAAATCGCTAACTGCGAATGGTTGTAGCGCATTTTCCTCAGTGCCTCACAAAAAATCGCGATGCGGTCGTCCTATTTTGCTATGGCAACCCGATGAGTGCGCAACGCCGTAGGGTGTTCGATTTCAATATCAAGCGCGACGACTTCACTGAAATCTGGCAGAAAATTAATACCCATACAGCGCATTTCGACGACAAGGTGCTAGTGATTCATGCAAGCAATAGAGGCGGTTTGCCAGAAATTACCTGGCAACGCAACGTCAGCGATCTGAAAAATACCTCGCGGCTTGGCAAAGATAACCTTCAATTCGGCAGATAAGAAATTATTTGAACTAGCAAAGCCGGGCAATACGCTGCCTCAGTCGCGACGCTAACACCGAAGAAACACAAAAAGAGCCGCAGTACATACAAGCATATCTGCGGCTCTTTTCAATCTGCCCCCTGACTGGCGCGTCGCACTGTACTGAAAACTTCAGTAGATAGGATGGCTGTAGAAACGATCGTCCGTAGCATCGTCGTCCTGGTCGCCAGGACCGTGATCGTAGCTATGCGCGCCGTGCACATGCTGATGTGCGATTTCTGCCTCTGTCGTCACACGAATTTCTGTGAAGTTGAGGTCGAAACGCAATGCGATGTCTGCCAGCGGATAATTTTCGTCCAGATCAACCTTATCGTCAGAGATATCGGTAACGGTGAGAATCAGCGCGTGCTCTTCGTCATGTTCATTGTCCGGTGCATCTTCAAACTGCATGCCGACTTCAATCGGCGTTGGCAGATGGTTGCGCGGCTCGATCTTGACCAGATTCGAATTGTATTCGCCCAAAGCGTCGTCCGGCTCGACCTGCAACTCAGTTTGGTAACTGGCTTCTTGCCGTCCAGAGCTTCCTCGATCTTCGGCAGCGTATTTTCGTAACCACCGTGCAAGCACACCATTGGCTCACCACCTTCTGCGATGGGATTACCTTGGGCATCTGACAATTTATAGCGTACGGTCACTACCGTATTTGGGGCAATCTTCATGATCATTTCTCTCATTAAACATGAGTTCGGATTATTCTTGCTAGAATGCTATCGCCTTGCCAGCTGAGAAAAATCTAACTCCTGTCACAATTTCCCCGCCAGCCTCGCACAAACCCCATGCCGGCGAAGGTAAGTCGTGCAGCCAAACCGATATATATAATAGCCGCATGAAAAAACTCACAATCCTCGGTGGCTTGACGCCGGCACAATTTCTCCGCGATTACTGGCACAAGAAGCCGTTATTGATCCGTCAGGCAATGCCTGATTTTACCCCGCTGTTGACACCCGCAGCCTTGTTCGAACTGGCGCAGCGCGACGACGTCGAATCGCGGCTCATAACCCATTTCAAGCAACAATGGCAAGTTGTAAACGGCCCGATAGAGCAACTGCCGGCCCTAACCCAGAAAGACTGGACGTTGCTGGTGCAAGGCGCCAACCTGCACCACGACGGCGCCGATGCGCTGCTGCGTCAGTTCCGCTTTATCCCAGACGCTCGGCTGGATGACCTTATGATCAGCTACGCCACCGACACCGGCGGCGTCGGCCCGCATTTCGACTCCTACGATGTGTTTTTGCTACAGGCGCACGGCCAGCGCCGCTGGAAAATCGGCGCCACCCAGGACTTGACCTTGGTTGAGGACAGCGCTCTCAAGATCCTGAAGAATTTCACACCGGAGCAGGAGTTCGTGCTGGAACCGGGCGACATGCTCTACTTGCCGCCGCAGTATACGCACGATGGCAGCGCAATCGGTGAATGCATGACGTATTCGATCGGTTTCCGCGCCCCGCCGTTCCAAGAGTTGGGTGAAGCCTTCCTGCGATTCATGGCTGATTCAATCGACCTACCTGGACGCTATGCAGATCCGCAACTGGCGCCGACTAAGCACCCGGCCGAAATTAGCCGCGACATGCTGGCGCAGATCGCTGACGAGCTCAACAAAGTGCGCTTCACCAAGGACGATATCGCAATATTCGTCGGCAAATACCTGTCCGAACCGAAAGCCAATGTTTTCTTTGAGTCACCGCCACGGCCGCTGACACTCGTACGCTTCAGCACCATGCTGGAAAAACGCGGCGTCGTACTCTCCCGCAAGACGAGAATGCTGTACCGCGGCAAGCACGTATTCATCAACGGCGAATCGTTCGTCGTTGGCCGCGCCGACAAGGCATCGCTAATGCTTCTGGCGGACCAGCGCATGCTTGATTGCGCAGACGCCAGCAACGCCTCTACCGACGTATTGGAAGCACTCTACACTTGGCATGAGTACGGCTGGATCACGTTAGGCCGTAATCCCCTACTTTCAAGCAAAGCTCAAAAGTAGAGGCTAAGCCACAAGGGCCAATTTCTACTTCGGGGTAATGCCGCTGAGCGCTTTGTTCGGGAGTTTGTGATTGTCAGTCCAGAGCCATTTCGTCGCAAGTTCCTGAGCTTCATCGGCGGATTCGAACAGGTAATATATCAGCTAATCATAGCGAACCATTTTGGTGGAACGTTCGATATAAGCATATTATGACGTCAGTCCGGGTTAAATAAAACTGATCTGGATGCTACGCTTTTCTGCCCACGCGGCCAGTGTCGAACTGATGTATTAGGGTCCGTTGTCAAGGCGGATTGCCATCGGCTTTTCCCCGATATTCAATAATTTTGTCAAGCGACCGAATGAAGCGTGCTGCCAGCAGGGATAAATCGACGTTAATGCCTAAGCCTTCCCGATTAAAGTCATCAATCACGTTGAACAGACGGATGCTGCGCCCGTCCCACAGCCGGCAGGTGAAGTCGCAAGCGACAAGGCAAGGGCTTGGGGTGTATCGATCGGAGTCAATCGACTATTTCCGATCAACTATAAATTATACCTACCTGACGAGCCTCCAGCCATACTTCCTAGTGGATCTGCAGCCCCCCGTCAAGTAGTCAGTAAGGATGTAGAGTTTTCTGCCTGCTCAATAAAAGCGTTTTGGATAGGTTTT
>DCSW01000103.1:448-10644 GCA_002325825.1 Collimonas sp. UBA1456 | reverse complement strand
AAAAGTCCGAACAGGACGCTCGGCAGCATCACCCTGAAGCCGAGATTAGACCTTGTGGCTTAGCCCCTACTGTTTAACTTTGCTTAAAAATGGGGGAATTACTATGCTTCCCGGTGAATTACTCAACTAAAGACCCGAGATCCACCATTGCAAAAATTCAGATCAGCTCTCAGAAAAACAGAATAGCGTATTTTTGCTTGTGTAAATATAAAAAAATGGAAACGTTTGATCCTGTTAATTGTTAACTTAGCCACCCCTGTAGTTAGTATCTTTATGTTGTATCTGACTTTTTTATTCGTCGACAAAAAGTGATTACCTGCACCAATCCCTCCTATTCAACAGTAACCGACTTAGCCAAATTCCGCGGCTTATCTACATCCGTCCCTCGTTTCAGCGCGGTATGATACGCTAGCAGCTGCAGCGGCACTACGTGCAAAATCGGCGATAGCATGCCGTAATTTTCCGGTAGACGGATTACGTGTACGCCGTCGCTTGATTTGATGTGAGAGTCAGCATCGGCAAATACGTACAACTGGCCGCCGCGGGCGCGGACTTCTCGCATGTTTGATTTCAATTTTTCGATCAGCGTGTCGTTCGGCGCCACAGTTACTACCGGCATTTCTTCGGTAACCAGTGCCAGCGGGCCGTGCTTAAGTTCGCCGGCGGCGTAGGCTTCGGCGTGGATGTAGGTGATTTCCTTGAGCTTCAATGCGCCTTCCAGCGCGATCGGGTAGTGGATGCCGCGTCCCAGGAACAACACGTTTTCCTTGAGGGCAAAGGCCTCGGCCCAGGCGACGATATGCGGTTCCAGCGCCAGCACGCTTTGCAACGCGGCGGGGAGATGACGCATGGCTTTCAGGTGGACGGTTTCTTGTTCTTTACTGAGGCGGCTTTTGCTTCGCGCTAGCGCTAGCGTCAGCAAAAACAGGGCGGTCAACTGGGTGGTGAAGGCTTTAGTCGATGCGACGCCGACTTCCACTCCGGCGCGGGTGATGTAGGATAGTGCGCATTCGCGCACCATGTCGCTGGTGGCGACGTTGCAGATGGTCAGCGTGTGCAGCATGCCGAGCGAGCGTGCGTGCTTGAGCGCAGCTAGCGTGTCGGCGGTTTCGCCGCTTTGCGAGATGGCAACGACTAGCGAGTTAGAATTCGGTACGCTGTCGCGGTAGCGGTATTCGCTGGCAATTTCGACGTTGACCGGGATCTTGGCGATCGATTCGATCCAGTATTTTGCGGTCAGGCCAGCATAGTAGCTGGTGCCGCAAGCTAGGATTAAGACCGAGTCAATTTGCTTGAATACATTGAAAGCACTATCGCCGAACAGTTCCGGCATGATGCCGGTGACGCCTTCGAGCGTGTCGGCAATGGCGCGCGGCTGTTCGGAAATTTCCTTTTGCATGTAGTGCTGGAACTGCCCTAGTTCGACAGCGCTGCTGTGCGCGTACACGGTCTTGACTTCGAACTCGACAGCTTTGCCCTTGACATCGACGATCCAGACACGTTGCAACTGCAGATCGACCACATCGCCCTCGTCCAGATAGATGATTTGATCGGTCATGCCGGCTAGCGCCATCGCATCCGATGCAACGAAATTTTGCCCTTCGCCGACGCCGACGATCAGCGGCGAACCTTGCCGCGCAGCAATCACTCGATGCGGTTCATCGACGCAGAACAAGGCAATCGAATAAGCACCGGTCAGGCGCTTAACGGCTTGCTGCACGGTAGCGAACAGGTCGCCGTTGTACATGTGATCAACCAGATGGGCGATGACTTCGGTATCGGTCTGGCTTTCAAACTGATAGCCAGCAGCTTGCAGTTCGGTGCGTAATTCATCGTGGTTTTCGATGATACCATTGTGGACTAGCGCGATGCGGTCGCGCGAAAAATGCGGGTGTGCATTGTGCGTGGCTGGTGCGCCGTGCGTGGCCCAGCGTGTATGGGCGATGCCGGTGAAACCAGACAAGTGCGCTTTGTCGACCTGCGCTTCCAGATCGGCGACGCGCGAAGTGCTGCGTGAGCGCTGTAGTTTGCCGTCGATATGCAAGGCCACGCCACATGAGTCGTAGCCGCGGTATTCAAGCCGTTTTAGGCCTTCCAGCAGGAAGGGAGTGACATTGATTTTTGCAACTGCAGCGATGATACCGCACATAGCTTTCCTCATTTGTTGGGTTAATGAGCATATATTAGGCCAGCACATATGAAATATGATGTCTAAATTAATTCAAATTTAGTTTAATATTTTATGTTATAAATTTCATAAATATATTACATATGGATATTGTTTTTACGAGATTGACCGCCGTATCTTGAATGTCTTGCAAGTCGATGCCTCGCAAACCAATTAGCAGCTGGCGCAACAGGTGCATGCTTCTGCGCCGACTTGCGTGCGGCGCGTCAAACGTCTGACCGACGCCGGCGTGATTCTGCGCCAGGTGGCTATCTTCATGCCAGATAAGATCGGCGCTGTCTTGACCACGATTGTTTAGGTGACACTCGACAATCAGGCCGATGGGCGCTTGCAGGAATTCGAGGAGCTGGTAGTGCATGCGCCGCAGCTGCTGCAATGCTATCGGGTCTCGCTGGAGCCAAATTTTTTGCTGGTAGTATAGGTGGCGGACATGGCGGCCTACCATGCGTTGGCGCACCAGTTGTTTGCCGCGCAAAAGGATGTGCGCAATGTATGGACGTATTTTCGATCTACAGAAGTAAATTTGAGACCCGCATTGCTGTGTGAAGTAGCACGATTGGTCGGTAGGATGGACAGCTATACCCAAGCGTAACGTCGCGGACATGCAGTCCTGGCTCGGCGATCGGTTTCTTAACTCGTCATTCCAGTAAACGATGGGAAACTATTTTTATGGTTTCATTCCGCTGCTTTTTGATCTTATTTTGTAATCTTGCTTTTAAATCCTATTTCTTGATCTTCACCGGCCGCTCCAACCATCAACCGTGATCTGCCTGGCCCGTGAGATCGTTAGCTTGCCTGCTGGTGCATCCTTGGTTAAAGTTGTACCTGCCCCCAGTGTTGCACCTTGGCCGACCCGCACTGGCGCTACCAACTGGCTGTCGCTACCGATGAAGGCATCGTCCTCAATCACCGTGCGGAATTTATTGACGCCGTCGTAATTGCATGTGATGGTGCCGGCGCCGATATTCACGCGCGATCCAATCGTGGCGTCGCCAATATAAGCCAGGTGATTAGCTTTGCTGTGGGAGGCGATCTGGCTGTTCTTCACCTCGACAAAATTACCGATATGGACCTCTTCACCAAGTTCAGTGCCAGGCCGCAGTCTTGCGTAAGGACCAATTTGCGAAGCCGCGCCGACCACTGCGTCCTCAATATGGCAGAACGGCTTGATGTTGGCGTTGCGGCCGATGTGTGCATTCTTGATCACGCAGTTGGAGCCTATTACGGCACCGTCTGCAATGCTCACTTCGCCTTCAAACACACAGCCGACATCGATGCTGACATCGCGCCCGCACTGCAATCTGCCACGCACATCGATGCGCGCCGGATCGAGCAGCGTCAGGCCCTGTTCCAGCAGGCGTTCGGCGATGTTGCGCTGATGGATGCGCTCCAATTCAGCCAGTTGCACCTTGCTGTTGACGCCCAGAGTTTCCACAACCGCATCCGGTTGCGTCGATACCACCGGCGTGCCGTCAGCGACAGCACTGGCGACGATGTCGGTTAGGTAATATTCGCCCTGTGCATTGTTATTGGAGAGACCAGCCAGCCATTTCTTCAACCGTACGGTCGGCGCCACCATGATGCCGGTGTTGCATTCGACAATCGCCAGTTGCTCGGCGCTGGCATCTTTTTGTTCGACGATGCTGACTATCTGGCCGCTTTCGCGGATGATGCGGCCGTAGCCGGTCGGGTCCGTCAGCGTGACGGTCAGGACTGCCAGTTTGTCGGCGCCGGCACTGTGGACCAATCGGCGCAGCGTACTGTTGGTGATCAGCGGCACGTCTCCGTAAAGCACCAGAGTAAGCACGCTGTCATCCAGATGTGCTGCTGCTTGCGCTACCGCGTGGCCGGTGCCGAGTTGCGGCTCTTGCTTGGCAAATACCAGATCGCTAGCCGCCAGCGAACTTGGCACGGCGTCGCCGCCATGGCCGTAGATGAGGCACAGCGTGGTAGGCGACAAGGCGCGTGCGGCATCGATGACATGCGACAGCAGCGGCTTGCCTGCCAAATGGTGTAATACTTTGGGCAGTGTAGACTGCATGCGCTTGCCCATGCCGGCGGCGAGAATAACAATGTTCATGGTTGAATTTGAAAGAAAAGGTGCAAAATTTTATCATGCGCAACGTCGCTCAAACTGGCCGAATTGGCGTTACGAGGCCATCGCAGGCAGTGTTAGTAGTAGCGAGCACATGAGTGTCGCTCGCAGGAAGCGTCTCGGTCGGCAGCAGCAGGCCTCGTCCTTGATGTTCGTGCTGGGGCCGTTTTCTTGACGACGTCAATACTAGCATCGAAGGCGCTGATGGTGTAGTACATCTGGCTGATGCCGATGACTTGGTGGTTGGCTGCCTTCAGATTGAAATAGAACTTACCGTTGGAAGCTTGATTGTGGCTGTAACGCTCGTCTTGAGTGCAGTTGTTCTGGACCGAGGCGATACCATTCTCCGCCGATGCCTTGGCAATATAAGTTCCACTGTTAAGATTCAGAACTACGGCGCCGCTGGGCACACGCAACACAAAGTAAAATTGCCCATCCGTCGATTTCCTGAGTACATAGCAGGAAGCTGCCATCTGACCTTCTCCTGGTTATTCTGCTTGTGTTGTTTATGTTGGTTAGTTAGCGATAATCTTGCATCAAACCGTGGCAACATCGTTTTAGACATGATCGAAACCGCATGCACTAGTAGCTAGGTAACCGGGCTATTTATTTTGATTATATATTCCTGATGGCGGGAGGGGTGTCGAATTGACGTGCGCCGCCGACAGCGGAACTGCGAAAGAAGCAAGGACGTCCCGCATGTGTGTTGATATTGTCCGGATTAATTTAGTGGGTGCAGCGGGATGATTCTCGGTACCGTTATGCTGGTTGGTGTCGCGCAGGGCTCGTTATCAAACGCGATATCGACGTTTGGATCGGCAACCCCGGTTGCCTTCAAATCGTTAAAGTCAAACAGGTTGCGGTCCATCAGGTGCGATGGCGTTAACGTCGCCAGCGAAGAGAAGATATTTTCTACGCGGCCCGGGAATTTCTTTTCCCAGTCCCGCAGCATACCCTTGATCTGCTTACGTTGCAGATTTTCCTGGCTGCCACACAGATCGCAAGGAATGATCGGGAACTGCTTGACCTCGGCGTAGCGGATCAGGTCGGCTTCCTTGACGTAAGCCAGCGGCCGAATTACGATCTGCTTGCCGTCGTCCGATTGCAACTTGGCTGGCATGCTTTTCAGTTTGCCGCTGAAGAACATGTTCAGGAAAAAGGTCTCCATGATATCATCTCGATGGTGGCCGAGTGCCACCTTAGTGGCGCCTAGTTCCGTGGCAACTCGATACAGAATGCCGCGCCGCAGCCGCGAACACAGCGAGCACATGGTCTTGCCTTCCGGAATCAGGCGCTTGACGATGCTGTAGGTATCCTTATTTTCGATATGGTAGGCCACCCCAAGTTTCTCTAGGTAGGCCGGCAGAATATGGTTGGGGAAGTTTGGTTGCTTCTGATCCAGATTGACCGCGACGATCTCGAACTTAATCGGCGCCCGCTCGCGCAACGTCCTCAGGATATCCAGCAGCGAATAACTATCCTTGCCACCCGACAGGCACACCATTACCTTGTCGCCATCTTCAATCATGTTGAAATCGCCGATCGCCTGGCCCACCTGGCGGCACAGCCGCTTGTGCAGCTTATTATTTTCGTGGGCGATTTTTTCCATCTGCTTATGGCTGGTGAAAGTCGTCACGGTATCGGCATCGGCCACCAAAGGTGGCGTCGATAACTGGTCTTTCATACGCACTTCCTGCATCAATAAGTCATTCATGGTGATTCTTCATTCAAGAATTGTCGGCTCTGGCCTTCGGCTTGACGCGGAACACTTCGACGCCAACCGATTTGCAATCGGGATAGGCGTCCGGCTTTTCCGATGATACCCGCACTGCGCGCACGCGCGGGTATGCCAGCAGAGCAGTGGCGATGTCGTCGCACAGCGTTTCCTGCAGATGGATATGGCCTTGTGCCATGCGTTTTGCCACTGTATTGCGCATGAAATTGTAATCCAGCACGTCATCCACATGGTCTTTGGTGGGTGTCGACAAGGCCAGCGGAACAAACAGATCGACATTGATTAGTGCACGTTGCGGGCCTTGTTTTTCAGATTCGTAGATACCGATATTGATCTGCACTTCATAGTCGCGGAGGAATAGGCGGCGGCAATCGCTAAGGTCAGGATGGATTAGTGTGGAGAGCATGATTTTTTCAGTGATGATGGAGTGGGTGATCCAGGCCAGAGTCAATGGCAGTGGCAGTGGTGCTCCGAGGTTGAGGATACAAATGATGGCCGCCATCGACCAACAGCGTGCTGCCAGTAATAGCAGGGGAGGCGGCGGCAAAACAGACTGTCGCCGCAATGTCTTCCAGTGTCGCAAGATTGGCAGGTTGTAGCGCCAGCGTTGCGCCAGGCGTCGCGCTGACGCTTAGTGCCGGAGCGATCCCGAGTACCCGAACCCGCGGCGCTAAAGCCTGCGCTAGCAACGTGGTAGCGCAGTGCAACGCGGCCTTCGATAGCGTATAGGACAAAAAGTCCGGCTGAGGATTAAACAGTTTTTGATCGAGAAGGTTAATGACAACGCCTTGCGCACCGTCGATGTTGCCGATAGCCGTATGCAGCGCTTGCGCCAGCAATAGGGGCGCGGCAAGATTTTTCTGCATGTGGCGCATCAGGCCAGCAGCGGAAAAAGTCGCTGCGCTATCGTTTTCGATATGGCTGAGATTATTGATAATGCAAGTAACGTCGCCGAGCGCCGCCGCGATGTGCGGAAGTAGCATGCCGATCGCCGCAGTCTCGTCCAGCGCGCAATGTATAGCGATGGCTTGTGCTCCGGCCGCCTGGCATTTTCGCAACAACGACAACAACGCCGGCGGTTCATTGGCATCTTGATAATGAAGCGCTAGATGCCAGCCCTGCGGCACCAACGCCAACGCAATCGCGGCGCCGATTACGCTGGCGGCATCGGTGACAAGGGCAACTTTATTGATTGGGTTTGGTGTGGTACGCATACTTGTTAATTGGTTATCACTATCAGACAGGAAACATTCTGTTGGTGTTCAGTTTAATGGCGTCGTTGCCTACTTTTCCGTTAGTTTTTATTATCATCGATGATTTGCACAGCGGCATTATCTTCTACAATAGCTCCATGCAACTGCAATTGCCCGAAGCTTCTATCGAAGCGCAGCGAGCCTCGTACCTGCTGCACAATCTGATCGCCAATGAAATCCGTCAGCAAGATGGCTGGATTCCGTTCGTGCGTTACATGGAACTGCTGCTGTACGCGCCGGATCTCGGTTATTACAGCGGCGGCGCAGAAAAATTGGGTGGAAACGGTGATTTTACAACCGCGCCCGAGATTACGCCGCTTTTTGGCGCGACATTGGTGCATTTGGCAACAGAGTTGCTTGATTCGACCCCCGCGCTGCAACCTCAAATCCTTGAGTTCGGGGCCGGCAGCGGCCAACTGTCCCACGATATCCTCAGCGAGCTGGCTGCCGGCACGCATTCGGCACACATGCTGCAGCGCTATTACATCGTTGAGTTGTCCGCAGAATTGCGTGCACGTCAGCAGAAGAAATTGCGTGCCTTTCCGCAGGTAGAGTGGCTGGATCGCCTGCCTGAGATCTTTTCCGGCGTGGTGCTCGGCAACGAAGTGCTAGATGCGATGCCGGTTGAACTGGTGGTGCGCGCTGCCGACGGCTGGCTGCAGCGCGGCGTCGGCCTCACCGAACCCGCGATCGCTGGAGACTATGGTCAGTTTATCTACATCGATCGCCCAGCCGATCCGGCGCTGATCGCCCAAATTCCCGATGCCGAATCGCTCACCCTCGGCCACTTGACGGAGGTGCACCCTGTCGCCATCGGCTTCATGCATTCGCTCGGCGCGATGCTGAAAGCCGGGCAGGGCGGTGTCGCTATTTTCTTCGATTACGGTTTTCCGGCTGCTGAATACTATTTGCAGCAGCGCGACCAAGGCACGCTGATGTGTCATTACCGTCACCACGCTCATCCCGATCCGTTTTATTTGCCGGGTTTGCAAGATGTTACCGCCCACGTCGATTTCACTGCGATGGCGGTGGCCGCCCTGGATAGCGGACTGGATTTGCTAGGCTACACCAGCCAAGCCGCCTTCCTGCTGGAAGCCGGAATAGGCAAACTATTGCTGCGTACGTCGCCCGAAAATGCACTGCAATATCTGCCGCAAGCCAATGCCATGCAAAAATTGGTATCGCCCGCCGAAATGGGTGAGTTGTTCAAGGTTCTGGTAGTCGGCACAGGCGTAAAATTACCCGATCGTTTTTCCCGGCATGATCGTAGTCACCGATTATGATCCTGTACTGCTTACGGTACGGCCCCATTCTCTGAATGTCTCGCATGATTCGCTGGATGCTGGTTATCTTCATCTCCGTTATTGATCTTTCCAGCGCCTTGCCGTGGCTGGAAAAGCTCCGCCTATGGCATCTGCCAAACGATCTGCGGTTCAAGCTATCCGATACGAAATTCTCGTTACCGTTTGCTTTAACGGTGTTGCTGTCGACCATGCTATTCGTGCTGGTCCGGAGCTTATAAAGTGTGCAAATGAGAAGCTTGCGGATCACAAGTGAAGCGCCAAAAATGTCGATAAATGACGATTTAAAATGAGCTTACAAAACAACACTTCAACTAACAAGAGCCGACCTATACTTTGTCTAGAGATTTTTACCGTAATCAATCGCCGCCGCACTTTTTACTCGCTCCGGCATGTTAGATCCCCCTTGCTCATTTCTTACTTCTGACAATATGTCTGATTCAAAGTCAAGCGATTCCAAGCATTCATCAGCCCATACTAACACCGCTCCGGGGATCCAGTCGGAACCGATCGCCGCAGGATAGCGAGCGGCGTAAAATCAGCCGGAAATCAAGCTGGAAGTGAACTGAACTCGAAAATGAGGCAAAAATGAACCCGGAAGTAAAATCAGAATAGCGACGGCGTGCTCTGGCCGCAAACCGGAAAGCTGATCGTCGCGCGCTTCCTCGCCTTTTTCGATCAGGCCAGTCGGCGCATTATGCAGCGCACCTTGAAGATCGGCATTTTCGGCATGCCCTCCACCCGGAGGAGGGCAAGGGCTTGCGCTGGCGCTTGCTACAGTATCTGGAGGAGTCGATTGCGCAATTAGTGATGTCGCGCGACGTACTGGTGTTTATAATTTCTACCGTCAACACCAACAGCATGGCCCATCCCAGTTCTATTTGCCTGCGCGATTACGCTAAGCATCTGGATGGCTTGGTCCTGCAAGGCAGTGCCAATGTCTCTCGCTGCAAAGCTACGCCGAAGCCGCAATTCGGCCGGAATGGCGCAGCAACCGCGTGCGAGGCATGTACGAGCTGGAGTTGCTGCATAAATTTATCGAGGCCGTTTGGTCGCACGCTGCACCAAGGCATCGCCACTGATGCGCCAACCCCGATTACCCACGTCAACGACGCATGTAATCGCCTTCATCCGCGATTTAGTTTCCGGCTGGCTCATCGATAGCGAAAGTGATCAGACCAAGCAGGTGATCAATTCGCGATCCACCACCAAGCGGTGAAACACCTGGGGTGTGATTTGATGTTGGTAGCAATTTTCCCGGGGTACCGACAATATCGTTGAAGTCGCTAGTTGCTGTGAAGGAAGTATTTTGACGGATCTGCAATGGCATTCTAAATCTCACCGCACAGGCGGTCCTCAGTTGCTGAATTGCACGCCGATAATCGATGGATTTTAAGGGCTGCACGCGAGACGCGTTTCTGATATTATCTCACAGTTTGGACGGCAAAGCATTTTTCCTGAGTTCGGCCAGATTTGGTATCGGTGTCGATCGTTTGTGTTAAATTTAAGAAACTCAAGTTATTTTCAAAAAACCATTTTTTGATGGTTGACACTTGAAAAGTGCTTTACTATAATTTGAGGTTACCTGCGGAGAGGTGGTCGAGTGGTTAATGGCAGCAGACTG
>DCSW01000103.1:0-333 GCA_002325825.1 Collimonas sp. UBA1456 | reverse complement strand
TTCGATTCCCTTCACCCGCTCCAGGATTGTCATGCAGCGGTAAATAATAAGTTGGGCGTGTTGTTGGTTGGCAGTGGCCGATAAACAAGAGTGCGCGTACAGCATAGCCCTTGTAGCTCAGTGGTAGAGCACTCTCTTGGTAAGGGAGAGGTCACGTGTTCGATCCACGTCAAGGGCACCAGATCAAAGT
Source organism: Collimonas sp. UBA1456 (assembly GCA_002325825.1). GTDB lineage: Bacteria > Pseudomonadota > Gammaproteobacteria > Burkholderiales > Burkholderiaceae_D > Collimonas. The sequence goes on along the minus strand of DCSW01000103.1, from coordinate 143 downwards.
AGTTTGAATGCCCGTAATTGGGTACTGCAAAATCTAAATAAAATTGAGTGTCAGTTTTTAATCCGTAAGACGATCGGGCGTGTGCCTGAATATTCTCATAAAATCTTTAGGAGTCTCAGATGACAAAAGGTAAGTTTGAGCGG
>DCSW01000112.1 GCA_002325825.1 Collimonas sp. UBA1456 | reverse complement strand
CGTTGTCGCCGCGCGGCGACTGGCGTGCGCCTAGCGATTCAGAGGCGACGGTGTGGCTGGCCGATCTTGCGCGGATTCCTGATTAGTTGTCTTGCCTGTGGTTGTTCTGTAGTCTGTCTGTCGTAAGGGTGTGCAGGCGAGTTAGATGTTCGATGCAATCTATTTTAAAATCATTTATTGCTCAGCGCATATAGACAAATAGAATTTTTCATACACCCTTCAAGCTTGCTCTTGATTTCGGCAGGCTGGCCGCCTTGCTCAAACACGCTGCAAAGATTTATTTTTATCGCTTAAAGGAGTTGCTATGAGGCAAATTACTGCTATTATCAAACCATTCAAGCTGGACGAGGTGCGGGAAGCCCTCGCCGAAGTTGGCGTCACCGGTTTGACAGTGACTGAAGTTAAAGGCTTTGGTCGTCAGAAAGGCCATACAGAGTTGTACCGTGGTGCTGAGTACATCGTTGATTTTCTACCGAAAGTAAAAGTCGATCTGGTGATCGACGATGCGTTGACCGAGCGTGCTGTGGACGCCATTATCAAGGCAGCGCGCACCGATAGGATAGGCGACGGCAAGATTTTCGTGCGCAATATCGAGCAGGTGATCCGTATTCGTACCGGTGAAATCGGCCCTGATGCAGTTTGATGTGGCACGCTCACTCTAAGCGCTACTTTTTGTTCCGTTATTCTGCTGCGGTCGTTCGACTTTCTGGATGACTGACCGCGGTACCAAGTTCATCAATTCGTCTGTCCAAATAGTGCCTGCATTGAAAAATTCGCAAGGCATTTTCGAAAACTGTAACACGTTCTTTTTTTTTGAGCTAGTGTTGCAGCGACGCGTTATCGTCATCTTTTAAACCGCCGTCCTTAATCACAAGTTATGGACGACCATATCATAGAAGAGGTAATTCGTGTCGTCCATCGCGACACACTTGCAATTGAAACCTGCCAGGCTGATTTGTTACCCCGGGTACTGTCGGCACATAACGTTAGCAATGATCAAGAAGCATTGGACAGAGCACACATGGCGAAATTATGGTCGCCGAATTCTATGTCGGCGCTAGTGGCGTCTGCCGTGGCAGGAAATCGAAAAATTCTCGGCCAGCGGATTAGGCGGCATCACGGTGCCGCGTGAGTTCGGCGGCGCTCAGGTATCGTACCTCACGCTGGCCGAAGTGTTTCGCGTGCTGTGCGCCGCCGAACCTGCATTGGTACAGATCCCTCAAAATTATTTATCTTGCCGTTTCTGGCGTCAGCCGTCTCGGCAATGATACTAGCATTGTCGGCGAACTGTCGGTTCTGATGTGTGGTTGACGGCTTGGCGCCCCATGCCCCACGCTGGTATCTGACGCCGATTGTATCGGTGGTGTGCGAGTAAGACGGTACGTCACGGCCGCGATTGACTACCGACTCCTACAACGTACGGGTATAAGTGTAGTTGGCGAATACGCTCAATCCAGCCAGGCTGCCATTCTTGTCAGATGCATAATCGATCACAGTTTCGATGCCATCGTGCTTCGTTTTTCCGATGTTCATGAAGGTCTCAGGAAGAGTGCCTGGAACCTGCTGGGTCTGGTTGTCGAGGCGTATGTTAAATATCGTCAATTCGGCAGACAACTTCTTGCTTTTCCAACGCGTGCTGGCCTCGATCGTCTTCGCCAGTTCCGGAACGAACGGGTTGTTCGGCGTATGCGAATTAAGTTGCAGGTTTTGTACCGGGCCGAATGATGCCGTGTAGTTGGTAAGCAGGGTAATGTCGCGGTTTATCAGATAGGCATTGCTAACGAACGGCAATGGCTTGTTGTTCGTGGTTTGGAAGGTTTACCGCACTCGCGGATGTAGCAATAGCCAATCGTCACATCGTTGGTGGTATCGCCGAGATTGAAGCGCTACGTATGATGTGGCTCAATTCCCAGCACCTCATAGTTACGCGACTGTTGCACCAGGTTGGCGCCGTACTTTAGTACGCTCTGGCAGAATATTTCGTTGCAGAAGGTGCGGATTTTGAATTCCTACGTATCCGACAGAATATTGAGATAACCGATATTGAGGCCCTTGAGAGTGCCGCTTCAGAAGTCGGTCTGGCGCGTATTCTGGAGGGGATCGGCATTGTATTGAGCGAAAGTCAGCCCGCCTGACGTGCGCGATTTGACGTCGTAATGCGAGGTCTTGCCAAAAATTTCCAAAGTCGGCGTCCGCTTGTGGCGGAATTTCAACGCAAAATCGTTGACGCCCCCCCTCGCTGCCAGCGAGCCAGCTGAAACCATCCGAGCCGAAATACAAAAGCGCCAAACCCAGACCGTTGTCCAGTTGGTTGCCGGCGAATGTGCTGTACTGCTTATTCGATTTGCCATCCTATTAATTTTGTAACGCAGCGTTGCATCGCCGTTGAGTCGGGCTTCATCGGGAATCGAACGAGTCTTGAAGTTGATGACGCCACCGACGTTTTGTGGCCTGTATAGCCCACTGCCCCGTCGCTGCGCACAACATCGAGCGATTCGATTATAAAAGCCGCGTAACTAACCGGAAAGCGAACTTGGGTCGGCCATGCGGCCATG
>DCSW01000004.1 GCA_002325825.1 Collimonas sp. UBA1456 | reverse complement strand
ACACACCCATCGCTACACCGCCAGCAGACAGGAAGAAGCAAGGATTTTGATTCCGGTTTATTTTTTTATATAAAAGGATTTCGAGCGTAAGAATATAAAAAATTAAAAAAGCGCATGACGAACAGATCGTCGCAAGACGCCTTCGGCAGCTTGTTTTGCAAGCGCGCAGATTGTTGTCACTATATGTCGTGAACCAACAAGTAAACGGCGCGCGACTACAGTTCTAAAGCATAGTCGAAAACGTGGAATGTTACCGAACTACAGGAAAAATATGTCATAAAACGAAAACTTCCAGGCATCCTGTGCCCGGTGCTACGCTGCGGTCTAGCCAAGATAGGCCGGTTCGATTCTGCCTGGAACATCGACTCGCATTGACAGCAAGCAGCCGGACCACGGCAGCATTTCAAGTTCGGCAGCGCTTCTTTTCTCACGCACACTGGTAATGTAAAGCGTACACAGATCGTCGCCGCCAAATGCCATCATGGTCGGACAACGCACAGGCAAAGCAACCTCCTGTAGCACATCGCCGGTCGGAGATAGGCGCAGCAAACGGCCGCCATCATACATGGCGCACCAGTAGGCATCTTCGCTGTCAACCGTTGCTCCGTCCGGCCGCCCTCCGTAATTAGCTACGTTTTTGTCCATATCGAATTGCTTGAATACGCGGCCGTTGGAGATTGTTCCGCTAGCTAATTCAAAATCGTAGCAACTGATACGATGCGCGGTGGTGTCACTATGGTAGAGCGTACGATTGTCGCCACTCAACCCGAGGCCGTTGGAAACGGTGACCGGATTGCCTGCTGCGCGCACGATGCCGTGCTCTACAGCATACAGTTGGGCACCGGCGTGATCGCGCGGTTCGTAGATAGTGCCGGCCCAGAAGCGGCCAGTGGCGTCGCAGCGGCCATCGTTGAAACGGCTGGTTTTCTTGTCGTAAGGCGCATCGGCGATGTGCGTCAGTTTGCCGCTGATGCTATCCAGGTGTGCTACGCCGCTACGCATGGCGATGATCAAGCCGCCGTTGGCGTGGCGGCCGATACATCCAGGCTCAGTATCAAGTTGCCACATCGTGTGGCTGCCATCCGCGGGATATAGACGATGTACTTGCATGGCGGATATGTCGATCCAATATAGTGCCGATTCTGCGGCATGCCACAGTGGGCATTCGCCTAGCTGCATTGGGACATCGTATGCTACTTCGATTTTTGTCATGGGATCGCTTGTCAGGTGTAATGGATCAATCAAGTGTATTATAAACTGGCTGACCGCAGCATCGTCGACAGGGCATGGCAGGGGCGGGAGTGGCGGTTGACAGATATTTCTGTCTATTTCCCGCCATCCTGGGCTTTCCCCGACAAATTAATTCAGCGATTAACCTTGCTTTAGGTACGCCTCTGCCAGATTGACCAAGTAACTGGCGCCGATCGGCAGTAAGTCGTCGTTGAAATCGTAACTCGCGTTATGCAGATTGCACGGCTCCAGACCATAGCCGCCAGCACGATGGTCATCTTTGCCATTGCCGATGACGATATAGCAGCCCGGCTTATTTCCCAGCATGAAGGTGAAGTCTTCGGCACCCATCGTCAGTTCGATCTGCGAATTGACGTGTAGCACTTCGACCGCAAAAGCGGTCCCCTTGATATGATTGATTAGCTGTGGATAATTACGATGGGAACGGAATCCTATTTTGGCACCGACTGCTTCTGCAGTGTGCTACGCGACTTCGAGTATTCGCGTCTCGATGGTGTCCAGCACGACGACCGAGAATGTCCGGACAGTATCGATCAAGGTTGCTTTATCCGGGATGATATTCGTCGCGCTGCAGCCATGGATCTGCGTCACCTACAGCACTGTCGGGTTGTTCCGATTGATATTGCGCGATATGATGGCCTGCCAGCTGTGAATGATCTGCACCATCATCACCATGACCGAATCGATATTCTTGTGCAGTTGCGAGGCATGCGAGCCCTTGCCTTTGACGATCGCCTCAAACTCGTTACTGGACGCCATCATTGATTTCGGCTGTACGCCGAAACTGCCGATTACCGCGCCAGGCAAATTATGCATGTCGAACACCGTTTCCATCAGATATTTATCTAATAGGCCGTCGTCTACCATGCGCTGCGCGCTGCGGCCGCTTTCTTCCGCCGGCTGGAAAATCAAATATACGGTGCCATCAAAATTGCGGTGCCGGGACAGATGATGTGTGGCACCCAGAAGCATGGGGGTATGACCGTCGTGTCCACAAGTGCGCATCTTTCTTTGATGTTGGGAGGCGTGCGCGAAGGTATTCAATTTTTGCATCGGCAATGCGCCCATGTTGGCGAGCAGGACCGGGATCTACCACTCGGTGAGTTTGTTGAAAACCAAGCCGGAAGTCTGCAGCTCTTCGTAACTGAGTTCCGGATGCGCATGCAGATCGCGACGAATGGTTTGCAGTTCGGCATGAAAGACGATGATAGGAGCAATCAAATTCATATTTTTTGTTTCTGATATTGTCTGATATCGATGGAACGTCTCGTGCATAAAAAATCGTCAGTGACGTAATGTCTGGTGTGGTGTGGTGTCAATGCCGAGATGAAGATGTACCAAATGGCACGTATATGTCGCTCAAACGGATGCAGGCGCTGATTGCGGTGGTGCAGGCAGGGGTTATCGGCATGCCAAGCGAACTGGGCGCGGTCCGCTAGGATAATGCGGCATAGCAGCATCGTTTCTCAATTGCCAAGCGGCGGCACTTGACACGGTTTACGATTTGCATCGGCGACGACATACGTCAGTGTCGCTTCAGTCACCTTGACGATTTCCATCTGCAACTCGGTTGCGCTCAGCATAGACCTCAACATTGACGGTAATCGAGGTATTGCCAACCCTGACGATATCGGTATAAAACGACAGTAGGTCGCCGACAAATATCGGTTCCTTGAACAGGAGAAAATCCACTGCAATTGTCGCCACGCGGCCCAGCTATTCGCACGGCGTGTAGCGGCCAGCGAGCTGGCAATGTCGGCTTGTGCCATGATCCCAGCCGCCAAATACGTCGCCGTGGATATTGGCATCGGCTGGCATGGGGCATCACCCACAGTTGGTTGTCTTCTTGTCAGTCATCTTTTATTTTCCCCAAGGGCTACAATTAACCTTTGTAGCTTAAACCATTCTTTCAGGGTGTTATTCATACGCTATCATTCTTCAGGTTTGTCGGAGGCTGTCACCGCCGCAACCGTCTCAGTTCAAAAACGCAGCGATTGGGCCATCATCAAGACCATGCTGCTCTATCTGGGAACCTACAAATGACGAGTCTCGCTGGCGCTGCTGTTCATGCTCGGCGTCAACCTGGAGAATGTCGGCATGCCATTGGTGCTGAAGAAGCTGGTCGATAGCATGACCATCACCGTCAGCCATCCGTAATATCCAGCTCGAAATTTTTTAACACTTTTCAATACAACAATTAAAGCGAAGAAAGAGAAAGTTGACTAATTGCAGCCT
>DCSW01000087.1 GCA_002325825.1 Collimonas sp. UBA1456 | reverse complement strand
GTAAATCTTTTTGAACCAACGGCTATCATCTTTCAACTTTTTCATCCGCATCACCATCGACGCATCCATGCCACCGTATTTGCTCCGCCACTTGTAGAACTGGACCGAACTCATCCCATGCTCACGGAAAAGCTTCGGCACTAGCGTGCCGCCTCGACCTGCTTCAAGATGTTGATGATCTGACTTCCGGTAAAGCGTGATGTCTTCATGTACAGTTTCCTCAAAATCGGATTTAATAGAATCCTACTTTTAACTGATAATCTTTTGTGGTGGGATTGCCATTCGCGCAATGCATGCGCGGATGGATATGAGGTAAAAATAAAAAAGTAACCCAGTAGGATAACTCTAATTTTATCTTCCAAATTTTGGAATGTACTGTCCGAAAAGCTTTAAATCCGTTGGGGTGGCTGACGGGACTCGAACCCGCGACAACAGGAATCACAATCCTGGACTCTACCAACTGAGCTACAGCCACCATTGCCCGACTACTGCAAATACTATTTTGTTTATTCAAAATAATGAAAGATTTTTATTATACAAAGTAACCAGCCAGCTAGCAAATTAAAAATGCTTAATCACGAGATTGCTGCTGGTTGGGTTATGCTTGCAACTTGCTGGATCGTCGGATGTAGCTGCAGCAGGCTATTAAATGCGATTTTCAACGTGGTTTGGTTGCCTGTGGTGAACGCAGTCACGTTGCCTTGCTGTTGCGGACTTTGTAACAGGGAGTTGTTGCTCAACACTCTTTTCAACTGTCGACTTACGGCATCTCCGGTATCGATGATGGCGATTGGATTTATGCTCAGATCGCCGGCGATCTTTTCAATTAACGGTCGCACGAATGGGTAGTGGGTGCAGCCTAAGACTAGCGTATCTGCATCTTGCTCGATCAAAGGGGCGATATAGCGTCGCAGTAGTTGCGCGGTCTGCGCTGATAGTAGTTCGCCTTTTTCGATTTGGTCGACCAGACCGACGCAGGCTTGCAGCTCGAAATGCACGTCGCTAGCTGCGCTGATTTGTTGCTTTAAGCTAAGCATGCGGGTGCTGAGTAGGGTAGCTTTGGTTGCCAGTACGCCGACGATCTTGCTATGGCTTTGCGCGGCTGCGGGTTTGAGCCCCGGTTCGATGCCGATTACTGGCAAATTCGGATATGCCTCGCGTACCACTTTGATGGCGGCGGTGGTGGCTGTATTGCATGCGACTAACAGTGCCTTGACGCCTCGCCGCAGCAGAAATTCTGCCACCGCCAGCGAGCGGGAGGAAATTTCCGCTTCTGATCTGTCGCCGTATGGCGCGTAGGCGGAATCGGCAAAATACAAAAGATTTTCGTGCGGCAGATTTTGATGAATATGTCGTAGAACCGACAAGCCGCCGATGCCGGAATCAAAAATGCCGATGGGCGCGGTGTGCGCCATCGGCATTTTCCCAGTATTGCTGGTCATGGGTGAGTTAAATCAGGTGGTCGTCAAGGGAATTTTCGACAGCACTGTGTGTGTAATCTTTTCCTGCTATTCCTTCGTCCCGGTGTTGTGTACTGAGATGCCGGTGGCATCGATTGCCACCGGTTACTGGCATGTCCTTGACGTCGATCTCGTAGATCGCTTCCATGCCGATATCGGCAAAGCCGAGCACCTGCATCGACTTGATCGCCTTCGACATTAGGTAAGCTGATTTGTGTTTTTTGACCGATTCGATTGCCACAGTGCCGCGTTCCGATTTGCCGATCATCGAGATCAGCCCGATTTGCTCTAGCATCATGTCGGTGAATTTGTCCATGCGGGTTGCGGTCGTCGGGCCGCCTGGTCCAACCGCTTCGTCGCGCACCGAATCAACCGGCAACTTTCCGTCCTTGGCCAGCATTTCTTGAATCCACTTTTTGGCGAAGTCGCGACCGGTCAGGATCTTGCCATTCAACAGCAGGGTCTGGCCTTGCTTCCACGATGCCACCTCTTCTTTGGCCAGGGTGTTGAAGTCGACCCGTTTCGATTTCTCGGTATCCGGCACCCAATGCACTTTCGACCATTCCGACAGCGATGGCGGTTCCATGAAGGCCAGATCGGAATCGTCCAGCACAAAGTTGCCGTGGCGGATTGTCGCGCAGTTTGGGATCATCCTCACCGGCTTTAATGCCTCGTGCGTCGGATGCATCATGCTCTTGACGTCGAGTACAGTGGTCAGGCCATCCAGGCCTTGCGCACCGATGCCTAGCGCATTGACCTTCTTTAGCAATTCAATACGCAGTTCCTCAGTCTTATTTTGCCGCCCGCGCTTGAGTAGGTCGTAAATGTCGATATCTTCCATCAACACTTGCTTGGTGGCCATCAGCATCGCGCGTTCGGCGATGCCACCGATACCGATGCCGAGCATTCCCGGCGGGCACCGGCCGGCGCCCATCGTCGGTACGGTCTTCATGACCCAGTCGAACCGCGACTCGGAAGGATTCAGCATCACGAACTTGGTCTTATTTTCCGAGTCCCAGCCTTTGGCTGCGATCTGTACGTCAACGGTATTACCCGATACCAGTTTCATGTGCACCACGGCTGGTGTGCTGTCCTTGGTGTTCTTGCGCTCGAATTGTGAATCGGCGACGATCGGTGCATGTAGCATGTTATCAGGGTGCAGGTGACCACGGCGGGCACCTTCATTGACGGCGTCGCTGATTGAGCCCTTGAAGCCTTCAAAGCGCACGCTCATGCCGATCTTCTGGAACACGTTAACGATGCCTGTGTCTTGGCAGAACGGCAGCTTGCCTTCGGCGCATATGCGCGAGTTGGCCAGGATCTGTGCGATCGTGTCCTTGGCGGAAGAATTTTGTTCCTGCTCGTAGGTACGCGCCAGATACTGGTTGTAGTCGACCAGATGATAATAGTTGGTGTACTGGAGCGCAGCGGCTACCAACGCAATGAGATCCTCTTGCTTGACGGTGGTGATGGTGGTCATGGCGTTTCTTGGTGAGAAATTACTATACTAACTCTAACTGCATGAAAATAACTGGAGCGGCTGGCGTCATTATATTAATGCGCGCTGTTGGATTCTTTCTGAGTTGCCGTCATGATGCGGTCGCACCAGGCAATCGCCAGTGCGGACAGCAGAAAAGTAATGTGAATTCCGGTTTGTGAGAGCAAGGTTTTGGCATCGTAGGAGCCGGCATTGATGAATGTTTTCAGCAGATGGATCGACGAGATACCGATGATCGCCATCGCCAGTTTGACTTTCAGCACTGAGGCATTCACGTGCGACAGCCACTCCGGCTGGTCCGGGTGGGTTTCCAGGTTCATGCGGGACACAAACGTTTCGTAGCCGCCGACGATCACCATGATCAGCAGGTTGGAGATCATCACCACATCAATTAGCCCCAGCACCACCAGCATGATGGTGGCTTCGGTCAGCTTGGTCGGCCGTGTCAGATTCTCGATGGTGACCACGTCCAGGATATGAGTGAGCGATGACATATTGCCGAAAGCGGCGCCGATCAGATCGGTCAGTTCAACCCAGAAATGGAAGACGTAGACGCATTGCGCTAGGATCAGGCCGAGATACAGCGGTAACTGTAACCAGCGGCTCATGAAGATCAGATTCGGCACGACGCCTATGGTTTTATTCTGTGCAGGGGATGGAATGTTGCTCATTGGTATAGTTGGGTGGGAATAAGGCGTCGCTATTTTACACTTCTTGCGTCGTTTTTATGGATTGCGGCCAACTGGCCACAGCAATTCCGGTCTACACCAGCAGCAGCGCCGCAAAGCGACCCTAGCTGATACTTTAATGATGAAAAACACCACGCCGATGAACGCCGCCGCCAACGACATCAGGGCGGTGAAAATGCCGGTCAACATTGACCTGCACATGCTTAGTTCCGATCAACCAAAGCCAGAACGATATCATGCCTGGCAGCTAGGGCGTACCAGATGAGCTCCACATACCACCGTGATCTCGCTGAAATCGTAGGACAGGGCGACAGTTAAGCCAAACAGTGACATCAGCAGCAAGCCGAACAGGTGACTGTAAGCGGTGATGCGCATCGGCGACAGGGTTTACAGGTGGCTTCAAATAGCACCGCCGCCATGACGAACGGGTTGCCTACCAGCGAAGTCTCGACGCTGTCACTTTGACTGAGATTGAGTACGGCAATGCCGATAATGATGAGCAGGATAGATGCCAGCGTACGCGGCTCCAGTCTCTCCTTGAGAATCAGGCGCGACAAGATTGCCACTGCAGCCGGGCAGCGTACTGGCAATCAGCCCACCGGAATCACGGCGATGATCGTCTTGCCGAATTACATCATCTCTTCAATGTGACGCAAGAGCGATGGTAGGCCACATACCAGCGCACTCAGACAAGCATTACTTCCAAAGGATAGTGCAGTCGTTTTTTGGCACGAAGTTACCGCTGCTGCAGAGATTCAGCTGTAACCAATACGGCAAGGACAAGGAGTGTGGTGCCATATTGACTCAGCGGCTCAGGCTTCCATCTGACTTTGCAGATAGTTCTGCAGGCCGACCTTATCGATGAGGTCAATCTGGGTTTCTAGCCAGTCGATATGCTCTTCGGTATCTTCCAGAATTTCGCGGAACAGTTCACGCGATACATAATCTGCCATTTTTTCGCAACCTGCGATGCCTTCCTTGACGGTCTTTTGTGCACCTTGTTCCAACTTCAGGTCGCATTCTAGCATCTCAGGCGTCGATTCGCCGATCATTAGTTTGTGCAATGTCTGCAGATTTGGCAAGCCATCCAGCATCAGGATGCGGTCGATTAGTTTGTCTGCATGCTTCATCTCTCCGATCGATTCTTCGTATTCTTTCTTGCTGAGTTTTTCCAGACCCCAGTGTTTGTACATGCGCGCATGCAAAAAATACTGGTTGATGGCAGTCAGTTCGTTGGTCAGCTGCGCGTTGAGTAGTGCGATGATCTGTTTTTCGCCTTGCATTATTGTCTCTCGATGATAAGGGGGGGTGGAAAGAGGTCGATGAGATGCCATATTTATCTGGCTGGTGTCATACCGGATCCTCGCGCGATCTGTGTGTGACAACAGAAATCGCAAACATCATAGCGCATGCTTCAGGCTTTTTCATCATCAGATAGCGCGAATCATTTCCATTGTGATTTGTGCATCAGTTTGGCAACGGCGGCGAGTCATGGCCGGTGTGTGTAAAGTACATAGTGATACTCAGTATACAAACAGAGCCTGCGCATCGTTGGATGGGCAGGCTCTTGGCGATACAAAATGATTGGCTATTACAGTTTCCGAGCGGTCAATAAATGTTTGTTGGCATATTGATGTCGATACCAGCTTACTTCAAAAAAAACATCAAAAAATTATCTCTCATTCGGCTCAGTCACAAAACCGATCTTGCTAAGCCCTCCGGATTGCGCCGCGGCCATGACTTGCGCGACTTTCTCGTATTGCACGGTGCGGGCAGCGCGCAGATGCAACTCTGGCTGTGGCTGCTTTTGCGCCGCTGCGACAATCCTTAGCGCCAGTTCATTCTGATCGATCGTCTCGTCATTCCAGAATACCTTGCCATCGGCATCAATCACCAGATTGATGTTTTCTGGCTTGGTCTGGTCCTGCTTGGTGCTAGCGCGCGGTAAGTCGATCTTGACCGTGTGGTTCATGACCGGAATGGTCATGATGAAAATGATCAGCAGCACCAGCATGACGTCGACCAACGGGGTGATGTTGATCTTCGAATTGAAATCATCGTCCGCATCTGACAGTGAGTTCATCCCCATCATGCACTTTTTACGGCGGCCAGTTTGGCGCCATTACCTGAACCAATTTCAGTATTGCTGGAACGGGAACCGGTAACGAACAGCGCATGCAAATCGAAGCCGAACTTGTTGAGTTTGGCGATCGTGGTCTTGTTGCCGCGCACCAGGGCGTTGTAGCCAAAAGTGGCAGGAATCGCCACTGCCAGTCCCAGCGCAGTCATAATCAGTGCTTCACCGACCGGGCCGGCGACCTTGTCGATGCTGGCCTGACCGGAAGTTCCGATCGCCACCAGCGCGTGGTAGATACCCCAGACGGTGCCGAACAAGCCGACAAACGGTGAAGTCGAGCCAACCGAGGCCAGCACTGCCATGCCGGTCTGTAATTTTCCGGAGACTTCATCGATTGCCTGGCGCAACGACAGCGTCACCCAGTCGCTGACGGATAACTGGTCGTGCAAATGGCCTTTATGAGCCGCGTGATGACGCATCGAGGAGACGCCGGCCTGGGCCACTTCGGCAAATGGATTTCCGGTGCCAAGCTTGGCGATTCCTTCCTGTAGGCTGGTGGTATCCCAGAATTGGTGGCCAGCAGCATGTGCGGCGCGCTGGAAGCGTAGGATCTGCAGCGCCTTGGTCAGGATCACGTACCAAGAGGCGACCGACATCGCCACCAGTAGCACGGCAACGCTCCTGATCACAAAATCGCCCTGATTCCAGAGTATTTCTAATCCGTATGGACTTACTTTCATGATAAATTTCCCTTGTATCTTTGAATGTATTACGGTTGAATGGGCATCATGCGCCAAAAAATGCTATGGCTTTATTAAATTAACTGGACAACTGGAAATTGATCGGCACTATGACAAGCACCGATAAGGCCTTTCCGTCTTCCATATAAGGCTTGAACAAGGCGCGCATAACAGACTGTTTGTTGGCCTCATCGAGACGACTGGAGCCGGATAACTTCTACACCTCGACACGCTCAACACAGCTCTTTTCGTTTATGAGGACTCGAATTACCAACCCACCATCTTCGCCCATGCGCCTGGAAACTGTCTGGTATTTGACATCAGACGGCTGAAGGTATTCGACGTCGGATGTGATGGTGCGCGGTTGCGCAGACGCTGCTGGCGCAGGAGCTAGCGAAGCAACCGTCGGCTCCTCGTACTGTGACGGTTGCAGTAACGGCGTTGGAATGACAATGGCGGTTATCGACGACGTATCGTTGATAACCGGGGTAGAGTGCGACGGTAAGATGTTTTTTCATCACGGCGACAGTTTTTGGCGGTGCCGGTTGCGGTGTTGGTAGTATCGGTTGCGGCGACGCCTTGTAAAGGATGATGAAACTGATGATGATTTCTTGGGGGCAGCTTGAGTCGCTTGATGCGTCAAGTCGCTTTGCAACGCCAAGAAAAAGGCTGCGTGCAGCAGCGCAATTGTGCCCGGTGTGCCAACACGTTGGATTGTCTTCCAAACAAAAATAGAGCGGCGCGCAAATGGAATGATTTTTGGTGACGACATGAGCGTATTTACTTAGCCAGATTACGCGGCTTGTATATTGGGTTGGAATACCAATTCGTGAACATTCCTTAGCGTTGCCGGTGTTCGGTTCTCCAGGCACGTACGTAAGACGTTTTTTGCGCAGGTATGGCACTTCCCGCAGCAGGCCGCGACACCCAGGTTGTCGCGCAATTCAGTCATCGAAGACATACCTAAATCGACAGCCTGGCGGATTTTTCGGTCAGAGACGTTATTACATATACAAACAATCATTTCGCACCTTACTGTCATGGTTAGAGAGTAAATTAAAATAAAAGTCGGTTGTAATACTGCGATTGTGGCCGATATGGTGTATCGGCTATTGTTAACAAGCCTTAGTAAGGTCTGCTGCCGGCAACAAATCGGATAAGCATCGTATATTTCTCGAGCTGCAACATTAGGTGCCTCACTGCTGAAACCAGTAACTAGAGCTGTGCCGGTACAGTGTACGGCTCGACGACAGCCGGATCGATTTTTTCAGAGACCATTTAGATACTTCTCTATCAGTATCTTGCTGACTTGCTGTCTGCCGCAGTAGATCAGCTTCACAAGTGATGGCTTGTTGATATTGCTGTTGGATCGATCGTTTTCGCAATCAGATCAAGCAGTTAAAATTAGCTTGTTCAGTTGGGTCAGGTGGAGCTTGTAAATTTCGCCTCCATGATTTTTAACCTGCGTTTTGCATCGTACTAAGTGGCTTAGCGTAGTTTTTTGAAATTGTAACAATTTTTGTTTAAATAATACCCCAGTTGTATCGGGAATGCAAGCCTTTTTGGCGCATCAACGCATTGTTGCTAACCAGCACGGAGGGGGGGTAGAGGTGGCGATGTCATGGCATGCGAGATTAAAACGAGCGCAATCGATTGGATTGCACCCATTTTAATTGGGTGGGGCTAAACAGCGATTGACGTGCTTGATTGGTATGTTTGTTCGAATTTCGGCTTGGCTGCTTCGCGTCGGTTGAAGCCGGCCACCATGTCGAAGCGGAATAGGCGGCATTCCAGTGCGCCGTTGAAGAAAGGCGTCTTGCGTGCTTCTTTCAAGCGCAGCAGCTTCGGCAGCCCGAGGTCTGCGGAGAACAGGAAGATACTCCAGCCGACAAAACGCTGCTTCAGTATGGCGCTGAAGGCGATAAAGAACGCGGTCAGCAGGTCATCGCTGCTCAAGGTGTTGTCTCCGCGCACGCCAATTCGTTCGCCATATGGCGGATTAGTTAGCATGATGCCGCTTTCGGTATTGCTTGGCGGTTTGATTTGTTGCGCCTCGATCTGCTTGATCGGCACCTCAAACAAGATGCCGGCATTGCGTAGGTTATTGATGGTGATTTGCACCATGTCTCCTGAGATTTCGCTGCCGAAAATGGTTGGTGTCGTCGGCAATGCATTAGGCTTGAAGCTGTCTTTGATCGCCAGCCATTTATCACTTTCGAAATCGTTGAATTTTTCAAAGGCGAAGTGGCGTAGTGCACCGGACGGGATGCCAGCCAAGATCTGCGCCGCTTCGACCAGAATCGTTCCGGAACCACACATCGGATCGAACAATACCGTGCCTGGCTTCCAGCCTGAGGTGCGTAACAGGCCGGCAGCCAGATTTTCGCGCAACGGCGCATCGCCGGTTTCGACACGCCAGCCCCGCTTGAACAACGCTTCGCCTGAGGTGTCCAGATACAGCGTGAAATTGTGAGCATCGAGAAAGCCGACGATACGCATGTCCGGAGTTCCGGTGTCGACCGAAGGACGTTCGTTGCATAAGTCGCGGAAACGGTCACAGATACCGTCCTTGATCTTGAGCGTAGTGAATTGCAGGCTGCGCAACGGTGATTTCACTGCAGTGATGTCGACGCGGATGGTGTGGCTGACTAGAAACCAGCTTTCCCATTCCTGTTCCAGCGTCATGTTGTAGATATCGTTTTCGGTTTTATACGCGCCCTGCGTCAGGCGTAGCAGCACCCGGCTGGCGATGCGCGAATGTAGGTTGATGCGCCAGGCATCGCTTAGCAAGCCTGAGCAATGGACGCCGCCCGGCACTTGGGTATGCACCTTGAGCGTGACGGTCGGCGCGTTGAACTGCGCAATTTCATTCAGTTCTACAGCCAGTGCGCCTTCCAGGCCGCGTGGGCAGGGACAAAAATAGGAGTGTTTATCTGTAGATTTGTGTGACATAAGTATACCCTTTATCCGTTGGTATTACAATTTTGCGTAGCGTCGGCACAGCGTGCCAACGCATGAATTTACTTCACGTACGTCCCCGTTTCGGGGGCACATGGGCTCGCACTCCGGTTATTACGGTTACGCGTAGGCACAACGTCCCAATGCTACATAAAATTCATTTGGCGCGAAGGCGCGCTCCACGAAGTCCAGCCTGTTTTGGCTCCAAAATCCCTCGCCGTCGATGACATACCAAGGCACGCCGAATACATTGGCGGAAATTGATTCTCCGGTAAATTGATCGCATTTACTCTGGACGCTGGCGGTTTTCGCCGATTTCAGCAAGCTCTTGCCTTCATGACCTAGGTCGTCAGCAATGGCGATCAGGCTGGCGTGATCCGCGATATTGCGTGATTTTGTTGCAATAGAGGTGGC
>DCSW01000128.1 GCA_002325825.1 Collimonas sp. UBA1456 | reverse complement strand
GGCAGAAAAATCTACATCCTTAATCGCTACTTGAC
The DNA here is from genome assembly GCA_002325825.1 of Collimonas sp. UBA1456. Lineage (GTDB taxonomy): Bacteria > Pseudomonadota > Gammaproteobacteria > Burkholderiales > Burkholderiaceae_D > Collimonas. Next base: position 10,700 of record DCSW01000128.1, on the reverse strand, counting down.
CGGAGAACTACAGAGAAGACAAGTATTTTTGTTTAATCTTGCATTAAAAAAAGAATAAAAAATAAGCACCAATTTAAGTCTACTTTTCAAACAGTCGTTTGTTAATCTAAACAGATATTTTTTCATAAGTTATTATAAATTCAACAAAATTAGTTGTTGCTTCGGTTGGCCCGGGAATGATGGTTGGTTCCGGACAAGCCCAAGAACTGACCGATACCACCCAAAAAATCAAGGACACTGGCACGCCCAATTTTGGCGTGCGTGATTCTTCGATTCCTTTTTTGTGTTGATGACAATTAGTCTTATCAAGGCTATGCGATTGACCTCTGCCTAAAATCGGTGACCGCTATTCAGAAGCAAATTGGTATGACCGAGCTGAACGTTAAGATGGTTCCAGTGACTTCGGCTAACTGTATTCCGCTGATCTCGAGCGGCACATCGAACCTGAAGTGGCTCATCATCCCCAATAGCGAGCGCAACCGCGGTCAGAACATGCTGGTGGCCAGGGAACTACGCAGAAGCGTTTCTGATCGCCGAGACTGGCCGTCAGTTCGCGCTCGCCGAATGATTATGCGATCACCACTGAAGCTTTGTCGTTTGAATCGTATGGCATCATCGAACGCAAGGACGACCTGCCGTTCAAGAAAACTGTCGATACGGCTTTGACTAATCTGTACAAATCGGGTCAGGTCAACGACATCTATGCAAAATGGTTCTTGAAGCTAATCCCCCCCCGAATGGCGTCGACCTGAACGTACCGATGAGCCCACAGCTGAAGGCCGCATTTGCCAATCCAACTGACTTCGGCGATCCGACAGCTTACGTCGCAGTGTTTGATACCAAAAAATAATCTCTGAAGAGAAAATAAGCTTAGCCATCCAAAAACAAAACAGGGGTGGCGAAAGCCTCTCTGTTGTGTTTCTGGATGGCTACTTGCTGTTGCGCACAAGACGATTTTTTGTACACGGGATTCAGACAGTAGCAGTAAGAATGTGAGTAATAAAGAGGAGGGCTTAATATGCATTACAACTGGAATTGGAGCATCTTCTGGAAGAGAAGATCGATGATATCAGTACTTACATGGACGCCTTGCTGGCAGTCCGAAATGGACGTTTACTTTGTCCATATCAGCCTGGATCATGGCGCTCGTCATCGGTACTGTAATCGGCACGATTCGTGCCATGCCGAACAAATGGGCGGTCCGCGTAGTCAATGGTTACGTTGAATTATTTCGTAACATCTCACTGATCGTACAGATGTTTCTCTGATATTGCGCGGCGCCGAAAATCGTATCTGTCGGCATCGGCAATTGGCTCAAGAGCCTGCCAAACGTATCATTCGTAACCGCCTTCCTGACGCTGGGTTTCTTTACGTCGTCGCGGATCGCTGTGCAAGTCTCCGCCGGCATTAATGCTCTGCCCCGTCGTGGCCAGAAACTGGCGGGTAATGCACTTGGCTTGATGTTTCTAAACGCATGTCGTTACGTATTGTTGCTGATGTCGTTCCGGATCATCATTCCGTCACTGACCAACGAATTTGAAGCAATTATCAAGAATAGCTCGGTCGCATTGACGATTGGCTTGGTCGAACTGACCGCGGCTACCTACTCGATGCGTGAATGCACCTTCCAGGCGTTCGAGTCACTGACTGGCGCTACTGTAATTTACGTAGTTATTTCGGGAATTTCTTTATTACTATCGCGCTGGCTTGAAAAAGCGATCGCGATTTCAGAATTTATTGCCTCCGGCAGTGAGAATACAGGGGGTCATGAATCATATTTTCGAATTTTGACTTTGATGTAATCCACAGTTCCTGGTTCTACCTGTTCACGACCGGCATGAAGTTTACGCTGACGGTGGTAGTGATGATCGGCGGCATCCTGTTCGGCATCGTGCTGGCTGATGATGCGGCTGTCGCGCAACCGGTCCAGGTCGGCACGTTTTCTTCCGCGCTGATCACGTTCATTCTGTTTGAGAAAGCTTATTATTGCGAAATCATGAACTCAGCATGATTTGCTGACAAATGATGGGCAATCTGGTGCTGTCGCAGGCATTCCGTAACATGATCCTGATCCTGCTGACATAAACTATTGTACTGTTTTATGATGTTTCGCTAGTCTACTTGCTGAGCTCGGTACCGGACTTCATTACCATTGCCTCAAAGATCGCGCAGCGTGATGGCCGTCTGGTGGAAACGTATATGTTTGTCACCGTGGTGTACTTCGTGATGAGCCTAGGTCTGTCGACGCTCGTTAAGAAATTGCAGCAGGGGGTCGCGATTATTCGATAGTTTACAGTGCGCTGCCGATGTACGAATCGGGCAACGCCTGACTTATAAAACAGAATTTAGGAATTAGGAGAAACAAGATGATTAAACTTAAGAATGTCAGCAAATGGTATGGCCAGTTCCAGGTTCTGACCAATTGCACCTCGCAAATAGGCAAGGGCGACGTGGTCGTGGTGTGCGGACCATCGGGTTCCGGTAAATCGACCCTGATCAAAACCATCAACGGCCTTGAACCGTTTCAGAAGGGCGAGATCATTGTCGATGGCGTATCGGTCGGCGATCCGAAAATCAACCTGTCGAAGCTGCGTGCGCGCATCGGTATGGTGTTCCAGAACTTCGAGCTGTTCCCGCATCTGTCAATCCGCGAAAACCTGACCATCGGCCAGGTCAAGGTGCTCGGCCGTAGCGTCGACGAAGCCACTGAAAAAGGTCTAAAATACCTGGACCGCGTCGGCCTGATCGCACAGAAGGACAAGTTCCCCAGCCAATTGTCCGGCGGACAGCAGCAGCGTGTGGCGATTGCCCGTGCGCTGTCGATGGACCCGATCGTGATGTTGTTTGATGAGCCGACGTCGGCGCTCGATCCGGAAATGATCAATGAAGTTCTGGACGTTATGGTTGGCCTGGCGCAAGAAGGCATGACTATGATGGTGGTGACTCATGAGATGGGCTTCGCCAAGAAGGTGGCGAACCGTGTAATGTTCATGGACCGTGGCCTGGTGGTCGAAGATTGCACAAAGGATGAGTTCTTCGGTGCGCCACGTGCCAGCCGCGCTCGTGATTTCCTGGCCAAGATCATTCACTGATCAGTGTTTTTGCAGGACTGAAAGCCGTCTGGAATTATCTCCCGGCGGCTTCTTTGATTGTGCAATTCGCATCGCGGTCACTGTAGAGTGCGATGTTCCCATCCTACAGTGACCGCAACTCAGGCTGATATTTGCGCTGCGGTAGAATGACGCGTATTGAAGGGGCCGCGGCATGCCTTCCATCAAACCTTATTTGCGGAAGAGAATTAAGATGACTGATACCTGGACCATTACCCGCCCCGACGACTGGCACTTGCATCTGCGCGACGGCGTGGCGCTGGCTAGCGTACTATTACATAGCGCACGCCAGTTCGGCCGCGCCATCGTGATGCCTAATCTGAAGCCGCCGGTGACCACTACGGAGCAGGCCGCAGCTTATCGTGACCGCATCCTGGCGGTGTTGCCGCCAGAGCTGAGCTTTGAGCCGCTGATGACGCTGTATCTGACTAACAACACGCCGCCAGATGAAATCCGGCGCGCCAAGGAGAGCGGCTTTATGCATGCGGTCAAGCTGTATCCAGCCGGCGCCACCACCAATTCGGATGCGGGTGTGACCGATCTGAGTACGTGCTACAAGACACTGGAAGTCATGCAGGAACTCGGCATGCCGTTCCTGGTGCACGGCGAAGTGACCGACCCAGCGATTGACATTTTCGATCGTGAGGCAGTTTTCATTGATCGCGTGATGTTGCCGCTACGGCGTGATATGCCCGAACTGAAAGTGGTTTTTGAACATATTACCACCAAGGATGCCGCCCAGTATGTCGAGAGCGCCGATGGCCCGGTTGCTGCCACTGTTACTGCCCATCATCTGCTGTACAACCGCAATGAAATTTTCAATGGCGGGATTCGTCCACATTACTATTGTCTGCCGGTGCTGAAACGCGAAGAACATCGTCAAGCATTGGTGCGTGCGGCGACTTCCGGCAGCGCACGCTTTTTCCTCGGCACTGACTCGGCACCGCATCCGAAGGGCTTGAAGGAGCATGCCTTCGGGTGTGCCGGTTGCTACACCGCGCTGCATGCGATGGAGTTGTATGCGCAAGCTTTCGATCAGGCCGGCGCGCTGGATCAGTTGGAAGCCTTCGCCAGTTTCAACGGCCCGGCCTTTTACAATCTGCCACGCAACCAGGGCAGCATTACCCTGAAGCGCCAACCGTGGACCTTGCCGGCCGAGTTGTCGCTGGGCGATGTCACGTTGGTGCCGCTGAATGGCGGCGAAATGATCGAGTGGCAGATAATATAAAGTTATTTAAAAACGGATGCCAAAATTTCATCATGTCCACGCACGCGGGAACCCATGTTATTCATCACTCTCGTGATATCAATTCCCGCGTGCGTGGGCATGATGAACAAGCGGCGCTGCAGATCCTCCGCATGAAGCCGTCTCCGATCACTTGCATCGACATGGTGCAATTTTTGCATGCTTGAACGACGGGTGTGAATAATGGGTCTACCGCTATCCTAGTTCACCGTTTCACTTCCTTGCTCGTGTTTCAAGCATGCAAAGGTTTCCCATTGTTGTTGTTAATCCAGGCGCCATCGAAGGCGACGACGATCCTGACTTCTAAGCGCAACCCGCGCGTAGCAAGGCTTTGCGCATTAGTATGTTGCAAGCTAACTACAACATTAGCGAATCGCTACCGGTTGACCTTTACCTGCCGGAGCGGATTGCCAAGCTGCAACCCGATATGATCATTATCGAGGCTGCATCCGATACCCACGATGTGTTGGAGCATGTGGTTGTGGTCAGTCGCGATGCGCGCCGCCAGATCGTGCTGTTTACCGAAGACGAAAAACCTTCAGCATGGATGCCGCAATGGCTGAGTCTCTGCCTATATCGTAGCTGGACTGCATGCTGCAGGCCAAAGACTTGCTGATGGAGCATCACAAGTTGAGCGAGCAGGAGGCCTACCAAAAGCTGCGATGGCTGGCGATGGTCAAGAACCTCAAATTGTCCGAGGTGGCGCAACGCATTATCGATGCTGCCGATTTGCTCTGCTAATGCTATTTCAATACGGGCGTCACGGTCAACAGACTGGCGCGCCAACAAAAAGCGAACATCTTTGGTGCGACGCACAAGAAAAATACAATTTCCTACTGCAAGAGCATCGATTCGACTCAAAAAATCTGGCCCGCGGTTTACATTTTTATTTAAAGGAGCCAACGTTGGCGCTGTTGAAATCGGCTAACGGCGATCTTTTCCACATCAGATAAAAACCTCTTTCTGCATGGCGGATGCATTCCGGAACGACACCTTTCTATTGACGAAAATAATGTGGAGCGATGCGATGGATTTGAAAAAAGTGTTGCCGTATCACGATACCCTTGTTACAGATGTCACTGTCAACGGCAAGCGCCGTCAACTACTACAAACCGCAACGATCGCGGCAGGAGTCAGCATGTTGGGATTAGCAAGTTCCGGTGCTTGATCCTTAAGTCCCGGATAAACCGGAGAAGACCGAAGTCAAGATTGGTTTCATTCCGCTGACGGATTGCGCATCGGTCGTGATGGTGTCACTGCTTATCTTCGATAAAAAATACGGCATCAAAATCGTCCTCAGCAAGTAAGCCTCATGGGCCGGTTATGCGCGACAAACTAGGCAATGGCGAGCTGAATGCTAAGCATGTGTTGTCGGGTTTGATTTAATCCGTCCAGACGGGTATCGGTGGCCAGAAGAAAGAAATGGTGATTCGGATGGGGTTGAATAATAACGATCAGGCCATCACGCTTCCCAGGAAGCTGGCAGACAAAGGAGCGGTCGACAGCCCTTCGCTGGCCAAACTGATGGCCAGCGACAAGCATGAATATATGTTTGCCCAGACTTTCCCGACCGGCACCCACACGATGTGGTTGTATTACTGGCTGGCCGCTGATAGCAGCAATCTGCTTAAAGGTGCCAAGGTGACCACGGTGCCACCGCAAATGGTGGCGAATATATGAGTCGGCAATATGGATGACTTTTGCGTTGGCGAAGTTTGCAGGGCACAAGGCGATTATCGATGGCGTTGGCATCACTGAGATCACTACCCAGGAAATCTGGAAGGATCATCCAGAGAAAGTACTCGGCACTGCTGCCGAGTTCGCTGCCAATCACCCGAACACTTGCCGCGCGTTGATTGACGTCGTGCGGGACGCCGGAAAATGGATCGATGCTTCGCTTTGCCAACAAGAACAAGATGGCCGATGCCATCGCCGACAAGCCCTACGTCAACACCAACAAGGATGTGATCGATCAACGCATCATGGGGCTTTATCAGAATGGCCTTAGCAAGACCTGGACCGATCATAACTACATTAAGTTCTACAACTAAGCTAAGGTATGGTAAATTTTTCTTGCCTTTCCGACGGCATGTGATTTATGACGCAACCACCGGCGCTGGGGGGGGGGCTGCTGAAAGCCGATCTGAATTATCTGACGGTGGCTAAGTCGGTCAGTCAGATCGATCTATACAAGGACGCGGCGGCGATGATCAAGACGTCGGTGCCCAAAGAGGTGCTGCATACATCGAGGCTGATGGACAGAGCACGGTGCAGGATGGCAAGAATCCCAAAGCCTATACCGCTTTTTTCAAGATTCAGGCCTAGGTCAGATGGTGTGAGAATGTCAATTTAACGAGATCCAATATGAGTTTAATTATCGACACGGCGGCGCGCGAAAGCTGCCAAGTCTGAAGCGTTGCATCCAGCGGTACCGATCCCGCTGCTGGGGCCGAGGCTGGCACCGTTATTTGGGATGGCTTTCTTAGGGGAGCTTTGCAAATCATTGCGCTCACCAACCGCCAATTTCCGACACCCCTGGTGACGTTGCAAGAGGTGCTCAAACTGTTCACCGATACGTTCTACCGAACCAGTCCAAATGACCAAGGCATAGGCTGGAACTCCCTGGCTTCACTGCAACGTATTTGTATCTGATTTGAACTAGCTGCGCTGGTTGGCATCTCCCTGGGTTTCAGGATCAGCCGTTTCAAATTTCTGTCCAGCATGTTCTGGATCCATCATCAGTTTGCTGAAATCGGTATCACCGCTCGCCCGGCTGCCGATCTGCCTACTGGTGTTCAAGTCGACCAATCCGGCGTCGACCTGGTCGATCTTCATCTGCTCGATCTGGCCGATGAGCATTAACACTGCAGTCGGTGTGCAGCGTGTGCCGCAGGACTACATGAACGTGGCCCGCGTATTTAATCTATTGGAATGGAAAATTATCAGAAAGATTCTGTTTCCATCGGTGCTGCCATGCATGCTGACCTGGGTACGGCTGGCGATTGGTACCGCCTGGCTGGCGATCGTCGCCGAGGAAATGTTCATGGGTTGGTGTCAGTATCGGTTTTTGAGTTTGGGATGAATGGCATAATCTCAACGTGCCGCACATCATCATCGCAATTGTCGCCATCGGCGTGGTCGTACTGCTGCCGGAACAACAGCTGGTGGCCGTGGCGAAAGCGTTCACTTAAGATCAGGTTGCAAGCTAATTTAGCAGGGTGGGGAATATAGAACAGCGCGATGCCAAATTCATCGATATCCACCAGACTGAAATAGTGTTCAACGCCCGTAAGGGGTCATTCCATGCGCTGCGCGATATCAATCTGACGGTGCACAAGGGCGAATTCGTCGCCTTGATCGGACGGCCCCGATTGCGGCAAATCGACGCTGCTGTACCTGATCGCTGGTTTGTTGATGCCGAGCGACGGAGTATTGATTCGTGCCGGTCGTAAAATTGCTGGTCCATCGCCGGAGTGGGCCGTGCTGTTTCAAAACCATTCGTTGCTGCCTTGGCTGATGTACTGCAAAAATATTTATCTGGGTGTGAAGCGCTTATTCAGCGCTGCCGAAAACAGGATCTAATTGAAGGAGCGCATCCAGACGGCGTTGGCGCTTGTCGGACTGAGCGCAGCTGGACAAAAGCGTCCGCACGAGATTTCCGGAGGCATGAAACAGCGGCCCGGCCGCCACCATCGGCGATATCGTCTAGGTGCGTTTGGCGCGACCGCGTGAGCAGGTGGCGCTGGCGCAGGACGCATTGCATGCTGAATATCGCACCTCGGTGCTGGGATTCCGTTATCACAAGCAAGCGCAGCCGACGACGCACGCTGCCTACCCAGGGTAATGTGTTGTTGGTGGATGGTCAGGTCAATCCAGAGATTTTGCAGCATGCGCAGCAGAACGCCCGTGTAATTCATGTCGGCAAGCGCGGTGATTATCATTCGGCCTTGCAGGAATTCATCGAACGCCTGATGGTGTTGGAAGCGCGCGCTGGCCAGTGCGTGGTGTGCTTGACGGCGGCGATCCTTATCTGTTCGGCCACGGCGGCGAGGGGCAAGTCCCTTTGCCGGCGCAAGGCGTGACGGTCGAGGTGGTGACCTGGATTACCAGCGATATGGCAGCAGTGGCCAGTGCCGGCATCGCCGTTACTCACCGCGAACATAGCCAAGGCGTAATTTTTGTTACTTGCCACAATAAGCATGATTCTGTGCAACCCAACTGGCAAGCGTTGGCGGATTTCAGTATGACGCTGGTGATCTACGTGGGTATCGCTTGCTGTAGCCAATCGCAGAGAAGTTTATCGGAAGCCGGCATGGCCGCAGCGATGTCGGTCGCGGTGATTCAGTCAGCAACGTTGTCGGTGCAAGCAGGTTTGCTGACTACATTGGCGCGCCTGCCCGCGGATTTGCAAGACAGCGACCTCGGCAGTCCCAACATCATCGTCATTGGCGAAGTGGTGCGTGACGCTGACGTGCTCGGCGCGATTGTGCTGGACGACTTGCAGCAGGCGCTGGGCTGATATAGCCGATGTCGCAGACGTTGAACGATCGCCGCACACGAGGTAAGATGCGCGGCACATTGATATTCCCGCCGCCTCCAATCTACCGGATTGCCGCCGCAGCGTTTCTCTCGACTATCGACTGGCAACAGCCCTGGCTGAAACCGTTTCGCGCAATAGGGACTTGTGGCTAACGACAAGCGCCGACTGGCGAGACGTCCTGAATGCGCTCGCCCAGCAGCGCGATATCCGTAATTTTTAAAATTTGCCGGTTCGCCTTGTCGAGCAAGCCGAATTGCCGGTGGCGACCACCTACTATGCATGCATCGACAGTAGTGGCAAGGTGTCGACGCGCGACAATCTGCATGATTTTCTTAATACTTTGATATGGATTGCGTTTCCATCGATAAAAGTGCAGTTGAATGCACTGCAAGCGGTGGAGTTGGCGAAGGATGGGACGCAGTCAGGTAGCAGCAAGCCGCGCGGTGCCGTCACGATTTTCGATGAAAACGCCACGCCACTACTGGTGCGCACATACAAAGCGATTACCTCCCATACCCTGGTGGTCAGCCCGCCGGAGCGTGTCTTTATGTTGGAGAACGATCCTCGGCGTACCTGGATCGACACACCATGTTGCCGCCGAGCTGGCCCTGCAAGGCGCGCCGGTTGGTTGGCTGATGCCGCTGCCGGTATTGATCGTGCCGGGCTGATCACATCTTCAAGATCGCGGATTTTGTGTCGACACCGCGGTATTCCGACCAAAGCGCCATGCTTAGCTTAGCCTGCTAAAATTCAGGCATCTACTTTCATCAATGATTCTCAGCATGCCATCTATAGACAAAGCCATCGCCGATTTCGACAACGCCCTGCGCGTGATCACCGGGCAAACCTTAGCGTCGCGCCCTAACCCAGCATTGACTGCCCCGGACGGCATTCTGGATGTTGCCGAGCAGCGCCATAGTGCTGGCCTGATGCGGGTCAACCACGTCGGTGAAGTCTGTGCGCAAGCGCTGTATGACGCTCAGGGCCGCTTTGCCCAAGGTGAGTCGATCAAGCTACAGTTTGCTGAAGCCGGACGCGAGGAAGAGGATCATCTGGCATGGACTGCGGAGCGCCTGCTTCAGCTCGGTTCGCACGTCAGTCTACTCAATCCGCTGTGGTACGCCGTCTCGTATGCGCTGGGCACGATCGTCGCCAGTCTTGGCGATGCCAGCAGTCTCGGTTTTGTATCGGAAACCGAGCGACAGGTCGAGGCTCACCTGAGCAACCATCTGGAACAGTTGCCGCTGCAGGACGCTAAATCGCGTGCCATTGTCGAACAGATGCGCGACGATGAAATCGCCCACGGCAAGGCGGCACGGTCGCTGGGCAGCACGGAAATGCCCGTGCTGGTGTGTAAGATGATGCAGGCAATGTCCAAGATGATGAAGACAGTTGCCTACCATATCTGATATGGTGGCCGGAACCCGTCTTGACCAAAAAGTGATGCCGGACGAGCCGATCCAGCGTACTGTGCATTCCATAAAATCTCGCTGAGCAAATATTGTGTCTCGTTATTCTAACGTCTCTTGGCGCACCTGGTTGGCCTCGCCGCGGCAGTGGGAATTTGTGTTTGTTGCATGAAACTGAGTGTCGTCCAATCGACATCTATAGTTTTTTCTAAAAAGAAGGGGGCTTTACCTTGCGATGCACAATTCCGTTTGCTAAGAACCTGCTCGAAATATTTTCAGCACTTTTCAATACAATAATTACAGTGAGGAAAAAGAAAAGTGACTAATTGCAGCCTGGTATTGAGCTGAACCCCACAATTTTTCCAAAGTTTTCTGCATTTTTCAAGACAGCCAAA
>DCSW01000073.1:8509-23724 GCA_002325825.1 Collimonas sp. UBA1456 | reverse complement strand
CGGACCAACAGCAGTAAAATCAGCCCAGCTCTTCCAGTCGAATCTTGATCACCGCACCGACCACCGTTGCCAATGCTTCGATCTTGGCGATCGCTGCTTCGATATTTTTTTCCTGGATCTGTTGCGTCAGGATAATGATATCAGTGCGAGTCTCGCCTATAGCCAGTTTTTTTTGCAGCATGGCATCGATCGAGATCGATGAGTCCGCCAAAATCAGTGCGACATCGGCTAACACGCCGGGCTGATCAGCGACATGCATGCGCAGATAGTAGCTCGTAGTGATCTCGGCCATCGGCATGATCGGCGTATCGGCCATCGCATTCGGCTGGAACGCAAGATGCGGCACGCGATGTTCGGGATCAGCTGTAGCCAGACGGGTGATATCGACCAGATCGGCAATTACTGCCGAAGCGGTCGGTTCGGAGCCGGCACCCTTGCCGTAATACAGTGTATCGCCAATGGCGTCGCCGCGCAGCTGCACCGCATTCATCGCCCCTTCAACATTCGCAAGCAGACGCGCACTTGGAATCAGCGTCGGATGCACACGCAACTCGATGCCACCGGCGGTACGTTTGGTGATGCCGAGCAATTTGATACGATAGCCGAGCTGCTCAGCATAACGGATATCGGTAGCCTGCAGCTTGGTAATGCCCTCCACATGCGCCTTGCTTAACTGTACCGGGATGCCGAATGCGATCGAGGCCATGATGGTCAGCTTTTGAGCTGCATCGACACCTTCGATATCGAAGGTCGGATCGGCTTCGGCGTAGCCGAGGCGTTGCGCCTCCTTCAGCACGACGCCAAAATCGAGACCCTTGTCACGCATTTCGGTCAAGATGAAATTGGTGGTGCCATTAATGATGCCGGCGATCCACTGAATGCTGTTGGCGGTCAGGCCCTCACGCAGCACCTTAATGATCGGAATGCCGCCGGCTACCGCCGCTTCAAACGCAACGATCACGCCTTTTTTCTGCGCGGCTTTGAAAATCTCATTGCCATGGGTTGCGATCAGCGCTTTGTTGGCGGTAACCACATGCTTGCCGTTGGCAATCGCCTTCAGCACCAGGTCTTTAGCGATACCGTAACCGCCGATCAGCTCGATCACGATATCGATATCGGGATGATTGATAACCAAATTGGCATCATCGACGATTGCCACTTCGTCATGGGTCAGTTTCTTGGCGCGCTCAATATCGAGGTCGGCCACCATCGTAATTTCAATAGCTCTCCCAGCGCGCGCTGCAATTTCTTGCTGATTGCGCTTCAATACGTTAAATGTGCCAGAACCAACGGTACCTATGCCAAGCAAACCTACCTTGATGGATTTCATATTCTCTGCTGTCTATATAAAAATTAAATAAAAAAATCTGTCTTGCTGGCTTTGCCGCTGTCAAGCCGTACAGTGACGCCGGCGACACCCTTCCGGAAAATTAGCAATGCGCCCCCATTAAATCAGCCAATTCAGCAGTATTCGACAAAACACTACGCGGTAATGATTCGACGTCTGGCAATTGAAACCGGTGCCCTGCACGATCAAAATCCGTTGCTCATCCAACAGTGGGTATGCGAAATCCTGTTCATCTGTGATCGGATACATCTTCGAATAAAGGCACGGAAACATATACAGCGCCGCCTTCGGCTTGACGCAAGTCACACCCGGAATATCCGTCAATAGTTTATACGCTATATTGCGCTGGCATGTTCAAGCCTTGAATATAAGCTTTGGCGTGCTTCTTTTCGCCCGACACCACCATCCAGCTAGCGCGATAGCCACAAGAATGATAATTCTTCGACAAGCCGTTACAGGTAATAAAAAGCACGTCGTCCGCCAGTGACGCGAGCGAATTGTGAACCTCGCTACCGTACAGAACCTTGTCGTATATTTCGTCGGCAAGAATGGTCAGTTGGTGCTGCCGTGCCACGTCGACGATCTACTACAACAACTCCACCGGATATAAAGCGCCGGTCGGATTATTCGTGTTGCTGAAAACAATCGTACGCGTGTTCGCATTGATTTTTTCTTAATATCTTCGATATCCGTAAACCAGCCAGGCTGCTCGTCGCAAATATAGTGGCACGGGGTGCCGGCGGAGAGGCTGATGGCTGCAGTCCAAAGCGGGTGGTCGGGCGATGGCACCAAAACTTCGTCGCCGGTGTTGAGCAACGCATTGGCGCTCATCACGATCAGCTCAGAGGCGCCGTTACTGAGCTAAATGTCGTCGACCGTGACACGCCGAATGTACTTTTGCTGACAATAATGCATCACCGACTTACGCGGCGCAAACATCCCTTTAGAATAGATACATCCAGAGGCATTGCCCATGTTGTAGATCATGTCCTGAACGATTTCATCAGGCGGCTCAAAGCCGAATGCTGCCAGGTTACCGGTATTGAGCTGATGATTTTGTGACCCTCTTTCTCTATTTATCCAACTTTCTCCAGCACAGGACCAAGGATGTCTTAACAGACCTCATCCAATTTTTCAGATTTTTGGATCGGTCACACAGTATAATCATTACATTTATGCAATAAAATCGAGCATTAAGGGGCTATCTGGAAAATGATTATCGTCAGGCATTTAAATGTGTGCCGCAGCAAATGAAAATAGCCGCTCCTTTATAGGGACAACCCTAAGACTACTCCAAAATTATTGCACGACTTTTCGGACCGCTTTTCTGCGGCGCACAAATCACCGCCCCCAGTCGCTCATTCTGCCGAAAGTATGGGGTTTTATCAATCAATAACGCAAGCTCGCTTACGGAAAACGCTACAATGCGGCACTTTATTTTTTCACTTTTGAGAAATTTGCAGATCACCCTCAGTCTATCCTTGCTTTTTAGCGCTATCTTAATCCTGAACATGATAAGACAACTATTCTATTCGCGTGACGAGGGTAGGCGCCGTTTTGCATGGCAGCATCGGTTGCTCCGATCGAGATTGTTATGATTAATTAGAGATAATGCAATGAAGCTACATACCACTAAGATCCAGCAATATCAGACCGTCACGGCCTACGACGACCGTGGCGTGCAAATCAACACTACCCGCTACGAACACAGCTTACTGGTTTTGCCGGAAACTGCGCCGGTGATCTGGCCGGTCAGCAGCTTCGAGGCTATAACCGCAGAGCATTTCGCATATATAGCTAGCACCCGCCCCGATATCGTGATTCTGGGAACCGGCCTGCGCCAGCACTTTGTTCACCCCAAACTGACCGCCGTACTAATGGAACGCCGCATCGGCCTCGAATGCATGAACAATCAGGCAGCCTGCCGTACTTACAACATTTTGATTACCGAAGGACGCAAAGTCGTGCTGGCCCTGATTTTTAGTACAGATAAGGAAACTGTCCAAGATGCATGAACTGCATAAATCCAAAACTTTTGTCTGGCTGCTTTTACTGCTGTTCTGCATCATCTGGTTCTATATGCTCGGCGCCCGCACACTGGTGCCTAGCGATGAAGGTCGCTATGCCGAAATGGCGCGTGAAATGGTTGCCACCGGCGACTGGATCACCTTACGGCTGAACGGACTCAAATATTTTGAGAAGCCGCCGCTGCAGACCTGGATGAATGCCATCACGTTTGAATTATTCGGCCTAGGCGACTGGCAGGCGCGGTTGTGGACCGGATTGTGTGGCCTGCTTGGCGTATTTTTGGTCGCCTTTACCGGAAGCCGTCTATTCCATGCCCGCATCGGCTTCTACGCAGCACTGGTGCTCGGTTCCAGCTTCCTGTGGGCTGGCCTGGGTCACATCAACACACTCGACATGGACTTGTCCGGCATGATGACCATTGCACTTTCCTCACTGCTGCTGGCGCAGCGCGGCGATATCAGCTACCGCGAGCAGCGCAACTGGATGCTGCTGTGCTGGGCCGGCATGGCGCTGTCAGTCTTATCGAAAGGCTTAATCGGCTTGCTGATCCCCGGCGCCGTATTAGTGCTGTACACTCTATTCTCGCGCGATTGGTCAATCTGGAAGCGACTCAATCTGGTGCTGGGCCTGACTCTGTTTCTCCTGATCACCATGCCTTGGTTCGTGTTGATTTCGCTGAAGAATCCGGAGTTTCCGCAATTCTTCTTCATCCACGAACAATTCCAGCGCTTCACCAGCAAGATCCATAACCGCTATGGTCCGCCATATTACTTCGTACCAATCCTGATATTGGGCATCATGCCATGGCTTGGCGTGCTGTTCCAGAGCTTGTGGAACAGCGCCCGTGAACGCAGCACTGTATCCGGCTTCCAGCCGAAAAAAATGCTGCTAATCTGGAGCATCTTCATTTTCGTATTCTTCAGCATTTCCGATTCTAAGCTGCCGTCGTACATTTTGCCGATTTTCCCGGCGCTGGCGCTGCTGATTGCATGCCAGCTAGATAATGCCAGCAACAAATCGGTACAGGCATCGGCCTGGCTACTACTTCTGTCTGCGGTGATCGGCCTAGCGTTAGCATCGAAAATTCCGACGCTGGCCAAAGACGCCTTTTCGCTGCCATTAATGCAAGCGCACGTGCCATGGGTGTTAGGTGCGTCCGCATTTGCCTTCATCGGCGCCGTCGCCGCATTAATGCTGGTGCTCCGGCAGCGAGAATGGGCGATTGTCGCCCTCGCCGCCAGCGGTTTCATCGGTGGCCAGTTGCTGATGTACGGCCACGACCCGCAAGGACGCTACTCGGCCGGGATTGACATGGTGCCCGCCATCAACGCTGAAATGATGCCGCAAACCACGCTGTATGTGGTCGGTAAGTATGAGCAATCGCTACCGTTCTATCTGCGCCGCACCATGACCATGGTGCAGCACATGGATGAGCTGGAATTCGGCATCGGCCAGGAGCCGCATTTGTGGATTCCGACGATCGATGCATTTGCTGTCAAGTGGACTGCTGACCACGCCGCTGGTAAAAAGGATATCGCCATCATCCGTCCGGAAAACTACCGCGAACTAGCGAAACGCGGCCTACCGATGCGCGTCATCGCCGAAGACCCGCGCCGTGTCGTAGTGACCAACCAGGGTGTGCCTGCGGCTGCACCGGTAACGTCAGCCACGCCAGAAACGGCTGTGGCCGAGTCTGCTGCGCTACCCGACGCTTCGACAGCGCCGTCTGCACCATAAACAACCAAATAGCGACCCGACCCATGAACATCACAACCTTTGTCTTTATCCTCGCTGGCGTCTGCTTGAATGCCTTAGCTCAGTTACTGCTGAAGGCAGGCACCAGCGTGGTCGGCGTGATTCACCTGACGCCTCAAAACTGGATTGCCACCGGTATCAAACTGGCGACCCAGTTGTCGATCCTGGGCGGCCTAACCTGCTACGTAATTTCGGTGGTGGTATGGATTATCGGCCTGTCGCGGGTCGATGTCACGATCGCCTACCCAATGCTATCGATGGGCTATATCATCAGCGCTGTCGGCGCCTGGCACTTTTTGGGCGAAGCGATCTCGACACAGCGCTTGATTGCCATCGGCATCATCATTGTCGGCGTCGTATTGCTGGCGCGTAGTTAATATAATAAGACAATAAACGATCAAAATAGCTGTCGACCATACAAACAAATTACATCGGAATCCACAACCGCCATGAGCCAACGACCATTCCTTCCGTTTGCCAAACCCACCATCGATGAAGCCACCATCGCCGCCGTCGGCGATGTCTTGCGCTCCGGCTGGATTAGCAGCGGCCCCCAGGTGCAAGTATTCGAAGCGCAATTATCGGAATATCTCGGCGGCCGTCCGGTACACGCCTTCAATTCCGGCACCTGTACGATGGAAATCGCGCTGCGCATTGCCGGCGTTGGTATCGGCGCTGAAGTCATTACCACGCCGATTTCCTGGGTCGCCACCGCCAACGTGATCATCGAAACCGGTGCCACACCTGTGTTTGCCGATATCGATCCAATCACCCGCAACATCGACCTGACCCAAGTTGAAGCCGCCATCACCCCGCGCACCAAGGCCATCATCCCGGTCTACCTGGCCGGCCTGCCGGTCGATATAGGCCGCCTGTATGCGCTCGCCAAGAAATACAATCTGCGTGTAGTCGAGGATGCGGCTCAAGCGCTCGGATCAACCTGGAATGGCAAGCGCATCGGCTCCCTCGGCGACTTTGTTTCCTTTAGCTTCCAGGCCAACAAAAACATCACGTCGTCCGAAGGCGGTTGCCTGGTGTTGAGCAATGCTGAGGAGGCCAGCCTGGCGAAAAAATACCGTTTGCAAGGCATCACCCGGAACGGTTTGGATGGCCTCGATGTCGACGTGTTGGGCGGCAAATTCAATATGACCGACGTTGCCGCGGCCATCGGTATCGGTCAATTTTCACATATTGCAGCCATTACCGCGCATCGGCGCGAGCTAGCCCAGTACTACTTTACCTGCTTAGGCAGTGACTTTGAAGCACGATACGGTGCTCAGTTGCCGGTACCGGATTTCGAGAACAGCAACTGGCACATGTTCCAACTGGTACTGCCGGAACGCCATGACGGCAAGCCGGCACGCGCGACGTTCATGGAACAAATGCTGGAGCACGGCATCGGAATCGGCTGCCATTATCCGGCGATCCATCTGATGAGCATGTACCGGGCGCACGGCTTCAAGAAAGGTATGCTCCCGGTGGCGGAGAGAGTCGGCCGGTTGATCGTCTCGCTGCCAATGTTTAATGTGATGACGAAGAACGATGTCGAACGTGTCGTCTCCGCGGTAAAATTTGTCCTTCAACAAAAATGATTGTCGCTTGATGAAGCCAGAACTTTCCGTGGTCATCCCGATATACAACGAGGAATCGGGCCTCGCCAAACTATTCGAACGCCTCTACCCGGCGCTTGACGCACTTGGCATCAACTATGAAATTCTGTACGTCAACGACGGCAGCAGCGATAAATCGGCAACAATCCTGGCCGAGCAATTCCACTTGCGCCCAGAAGTCACACGTGTAATTCTGTTAAATGGCAACTTCGGCCAGCACATGGCGATCTTGGCCGGCTTTGAAGCCAGCCGCGGCGAGATCACCATCACACTGGACGCCGACCTGCAGAACCCGCCGGAAGAAATCGGCAATCTGATTGCCAAGATGCGCGAAGGCTACGATTACGTTGGTTCGATCCGCCGCAAGCGGCAAGATTCAGCATGGCGCACTGTAGCTTCCAAGGCCATGAACCTGCTGCGCGAGACAATCACCGGCATCAAAATGACGGATCAGGGCAATATGCTGCGTGCCTACGGTCGCAACGTGGTGAATCTGATAAACCAGTGCAAAGAAGTCAATACTTTCGTGCCGGCGCTGGCCTATACCTTTGCATGTAAACAAACCGAAATCGTGGTTGAACACGAAGAACGCTCGGCCGGCGAATCGAAATACTCCCTGTACACCCTGATTCGCCTGAATTTCGACCTGGTAACCAGTTTCTCGATCGTTCCGCTGCAATTGTTTTCGCTAATCGGCATCATCTTGTCGTTTGCTTCCGCCGCTCTGCTTGGGATACTCGTGCTGCGACGCTTCCTTTTCGGCTCCGAGGTCCAGGGCGTGTTTACTCTGTTCGCGTTTGCGTTCTTCCTGATGGGCATGATCCTGTTCGGAATCGGCCTGGTCGGCGAATACGTCGGTCGTATTCTCCAACAAGTACGGGCGCGTCCGCGCTATGTGGTGCAAGCGCTGCTGGAACAATCGTCAGCCGAGGACAAGCAAGCATCATGAAGATCATCGTTTTCGCGTATCACAACGTCGGCGTACGCTGCCTGAAAGTCCTGCTGGCGCGCGGTGTCGGTGTCGATATCGCGCTGGTTGTCACCCACGAAGACAATCCACAGGAAGCCATCTGGTTTGAATCGGTATCGGAATTGTGCCGCCAACGTGGCATCCCATTCATCGCGCCGGCAGATCCGGCCACGCCAGAACTACTGGCCAAGGTGGCGGCTACACAACCAGACTTCATTTTCAGCTTCTATTATCGCCACATGCTGCCGATCACTTTACTGGCGCAGGCCAAGCACGGCGCCTTCAATATGCATGGCTCGCTGCTGCCCAAGTATCGCGGCCGGGTACCGATCAACTGGGCAGTATTGCATGGCGAAACCGAAACCGGCGCGACCCTACATAAAATGGTAGAGAAACCTGATGCCGGTGCCATCGTCGCGCAAACGGCAGTGCCGATCCTGCCCGACGACACGGCCTATGAAGTCTTCGGCAAGGTTGTGGTTGCCGCTGAACAAACTTTATGTGCCGTTCTACCGGCAATTTTGGCAGGAAAAATTCCGGAACTGCCGAACGACTTGTCGCAAGGCAGCTATTTCGGTGGTCGCAAACCGGCAGATAGCAAAATCGATTGGAATCAGCCAGCGCAGCTGATCTACAACCTATTCCGCGCAGTCGCGCCGCCCTACCCTGGCGCCTGGACCGTGAGCAAAGACCGTGTTTTCATTATCGGAAAAGCATATTTATCCAACAATTTCACTGAAAATCTATCTGCAAATTTGCCTCAAGGCTTGGCAGTAGTGAATAATCGCATTGTTGGCGTATGCGGCGATGGCCGCGTGCTGTTGATTAACGAATTACTGACCGATGGCAAAACAGTGACGCCGGAGACATTACGAAACATCCTTTTATAAAACATCTTGTATCATCCTGCGAACAGCGCGGAATCTTTGCCACGATGCCACCATGGCATCGTAGTATTTGGATCTCCGCTTCGACGAATGGCACCCTAACAGCAAGAAGATATCAATATGAAAAAAGTCCTTATCCTCGGGGTCAATGGTTTCATCGGCCACCACCTATCCAAGCGCATCCTAGAAACTACCGATTGGCACGTCTACGGCATGGACATGATGGACGACCGCATCCATGATCTGCTGGACAACGAAGAATACAAATCGCACATGCACTTCTTCGAAGGCGACATCACGATCAACAAGGAATGGATCGAATATCATATCAAAAAATGCGACGTAATTCTTCCGCTGGTGGCTATCGCCACGCCGTCAACCTACGTCAAGCAACCACTGCGCGTATTTGAAATGGATTTCGAAGCCAATCTGCCGATCGTGCGTTCTGCTGCCAAATATGGCAAGCACCTGGTATTCCCATCGACGTCGGAAGTGTATGGCATGTGCCACGACGAGAAATTCGATCCGGATCAATCCGAACTGATCTGTGGCCCGATCAACAAGCCACGCTGGATCTACTCCTGCGCCAAGCAGCTGATGGACCGCGTGATCTGGGGCTACGGCATGGAAGAAGGCTTGAACTTCACACTATTCCGGCCATTCAACTGGATCGGAGCCGGTCTCGATTCGATTCATACGCCGAAGGAAGGTAGCTCGCGCGTAGTCACGCAATTCTTTGGCCATATCGTACGCGGCGAGAACATCTCGCTGGTCGACGGCGGCCAGCAGAAACGTGCATTCACCTACATTGACGACGGCATCGATGCCCTGATCAAAATCATTGCCAACAAGGACGGCATCGCCAGCGGCAAGATTTACAACATCGGCAACCCGGTCAACAATTATTCGATCCGCGATCTGGCCGACATGATGCTGAAACTGGCTGCAGAATATACTGAATATGCCGACTCGGCGAAGAAGGTCACGCTGGTCGACACCAACTCCGCCGCATACTACGGCAAGGGTTATCAGGACGTACAGAACCGTGTGCCGAAAATCACCAATACCTGCAACGAACTGAACTGGCAGCCGACCACCACCATGGCCGACACTCTGCGCAATATTTTCGACGCATATCGCGGCCAGGTCGCCGAAGCACGCGTGTTGATGGATTAAAATTCATTCAAGTATCTCTTGCGTCATTCCCGCGCACGTGAGGATGACAAGCATATAAAAAGTTCACCGCACCTATCCTATTACTTACTGCCGGTCCAAACAATTTGCCCCTTCTTACTTTAAAAATCGATGCCGACACTTATCGCGGAACACGTGAAGGGGTACCTAATCTGGTGCGCCTGCTGTCCAAATATCAGGCACGAGCCACCTTCCTATTCTCGCTCGGCCATGATCATACCGGCTGGGGCCTGAAGCAGATATTTCGCCAGGATTTCTTTAAGAAGGTGTCACGCACTTCGGTGGTCGAACACTACGGCCTGAAGACGCTGATGTATGGCGTACTGTTGCCTGCTCCGGATATCGGGAAGACTTGTGGAACATACATGCAGGCAGTACGCGACGCCGGTTTTGAATGCGGCATCCACACCTGGGACCATCGCGTCTGGCAGGACCATGTCCGACAACGCAACGCGGACTGGACGCAAGCGCAGATGCAGCTTGCGTATGACCGCTTCATCCAAGTTTTAGGTGCTGCACCGAAAACCCACGGTGCCGCCGGCTGGCAAATGAACCCTTATGCTTTCGAGCAGTTGGAAAAATTCGGTATAGCCTATTCATCTGACGGCCGCGCCATGCTGGCTAATAATGGCGCACTCACCGATCAAGCCGCCGGCCCGCATCGACTGCAAGTCAACGGCAAGACGCTACCCTGCATCCAGTTACCGACCACATTGCCTACTCTTGACGAATTGCTGGGGCGCAGCTTCGATGGCGTCGAACTGACGCCGACCAATATCGCAGCACATATCCTGGCGTTGACTGCGAATCCGCGAGATCATGTATTTACTCTGCATGCGGAGCTTGAAGGGCAAAAACTCGCCCCAATATCTGAAAAATTGTTCCAGGGTTGGCAAGCGCAAAGCTACGATCTGGTCGCGATGGAGGATTATTACCTGCAGGTTAAAGATCGGGAGTTGCCGATTGTGCCGCTCAGCTGGGCGAAATTGCCGGGACGTTCGGGGGAAGTGATCATGCAGGCCCAAACCATCGCTGCTTGACTTGAGCGTTAGACGGACTACGCTCACACCAAATTGTTCCTCTCATCCACTCTTGTTTTGCAACAGTACTGTTTGCTTGAACATTATTGCTTAGTCAGTTGGGAACGCACTGACTCTCCGTATACCGCAACAGTTCTCGAACTCTGTTCCACAACTTATCATTTTTAATGAACAGGACGATACCGTGGCCAACATCCATTCCATCATCAATATGGCAGTGCCAGATTTCACTGCTGCCATGACCGGCGAACATACGTTCAGGTTAGCGAATTATCAGAGCCAGAAAATTGTGTTGTACTTTTATCCGAAAGACAACACGCCAGGCTGCACCACCGAAGCCATCCAATTCCGCGACCTGTATCCGAAGTTTCAGCGTCACAACACGCTGGTATTCGGCATTAGTCGCGATAGCATACACTCGCATGACAGTTTCAAGGCCAAACTAGGGCTACCGTTCGACCTAATTTCAGACCCTGACGGAGCGCTGTGTGCGATATTCAATGTCATAAAAATGAAAAATATGTACGGCAAGCAAGTGTGCGGCATCGAGCGCAGCACGTTTGTTATTGACGGTGCCGGTACATTGATAAAAGAATGGCGTGGAGTGAAGGTACCAGCGCATGTTGAAGAAGTCTTGGAGTTTATCAGTCACTGAACTCACAAAAAATATTTTTTGAAGCCGTTTGTGGCGAGGCCTGAAGGCTTTTCCAAACGGGTTTTTGAGCCTGTAAATAAATTTGTGTGGATATGCACGGTCCAATCTGGCATTTCAAGGAGATTTACCGATAGACATTTTGTCAGATAGAGAGAATTTTATATCCTTGGCAAGCAAGCTTTCCAAGGATATAAATGCTGAGGCAGACTTCAATGCTCTATCCAAAGAGCTGGTGAAGCTGACCGTAGAAACCATGCTCAATGCTGAGTTCACTGTGCATCTATGCTATGACAAAAATGATGCAGACAAGAGCGCACGCGACAATAGCTTCAGTTGTAACACGCCAAAACGAATCAAGGGCACGCATGTCGAGGTAGAAATACTGACGCCACGCGACCGCGATGTCCGTTTCTAGCCACAACTGGTGAGTAAGCGTCAGACTAGACGAAACAGTGTGATTCGCTGCGCAGTGNNAGGTTATTTATCTGGCCATCTCGCAAGTTGCGAAGAAATGGACCATGCCGATCAAGAATTAGCGCATGACATTAAATCGCTTATGAATTCAATTCAAAGTACGTATTCAAAAGTACGATCATTGATAATGCAGTGGAATTTACACAGAAGCCTTTACAGGTTCCGCTTTTTTACTTTTTAATTTGTATATTGTTATCGCTTCCTCCTCGTGACTAATGTCTTTTTAATTATTTGTTTGTTGTTCTAGGCGTTACTTCACCCGTTTGGTCCGGTTTATGTTATCAACAAAGCGAACATTTATTTCACCTTTAGAGCGAGGTTCTGATGCCCCTACCAAAATTACCAACCAAACCCGCTGCTTTACTGTCTGTGCAAGATTATCCAAAGGCGGAAGCTGGTAAAGCCGTCAAGCCGCGTATCTCAGCTGTCGAACCGATTTTACGCGTCAAAGAGGCCGCACCGCAAGCCCACAATAAAGCAGTTGAAGCGAACAAGACTGCCAAAGCGCCTGCTGATAATTTGCGCATAGCCGAAAAACCGGCCAAGAGCGCCGACAGCCATCCAAAATCGAATACCAGACGGGCGGCCGACAAATCCGGCGTGACCAAGTTGTTCGTGCTCGATACCAACGTGCTGATGCATGACCCAACGTCGCTGTTCCGCTTCAAAGAAAACGATATCTATCTGCCGATGGTGACGCTTGAAGAAATGGACAACCATAAGAAAGGCATGTCCGAATTAGCCCGCAATGCGCGCCAGGTTTCACGCTTGCTGGATGCGCTGGTTGGCGATGTGGTCGATGACGAAATCGACCACGGCATTCCGTTGTCAAAATTAGGCAACAAGGATACCGAGGGCCACCTATTCTTCCAGACCAAGTTGCAGAACGTCGACCTACCGGTAGGCAAAGCTGACAACCAGATTCTGGGCGTGGTGCGCGCACTGAAAGCAGAAATCCCCGGTCGTCCGGTGATACTGGTGTCAAAAGACATCAACATGCGCATCAAGGCTCATGCAATGGGCTTGCCGGCTGAAGACTATTTCAATGACCATGTGCTGGAAGACACCGGTTTGCTGTACTCTGGCATCAAACAATTGCCAGACGATTTCTGGATCAAGCACGGCAAGGACATCGAATCTTGGAAGGAAACCAAATATGGCACCGGCTACACTTTCTATCGCTTGAGCGGACCGCTGGTGCCGACCCTGCTAGTCAACCAGTTCGTGTTCATCGAACCGAAAAACGGCGAACCGGCATTCTACGGACAAGTCACGCAAATTAACGGCAAGACGGCAGTACTGCAAACCTTGCGCGACTACGGCCACGCCAAAAACAGCGTGTGGGGCATTACTGCACGCAACCGCGAGCAGAACTTTGCGTTGAACCTGTTGATGAATCCCGACTGCGACTTCATCACCCTGCTAGGCCAGGCTGGTACCGGCAAGACCTTGCTGGCGCTGGCAGCAGGCTTGGTGCAGGTGCTAGAAACCAAGACCTACAACGAAATCATCGTGACCCGCGTCAC
Source organism: Collimonas sp. UBA1456 (assembly GCA_002325825.1). Lineage (GTDB taxonomy): Bacteria > Pseudomonadota > Gammaproteobacteria > Burkholderiales > Burkholderiaceae_D > Collimonas. Next base: position 10,237 of record DCSW01000073.1, on the reverse strand, counting down.
TGTGCCGATCGTTGAGGATATCGGGTTCCTGTCGGGTACTGAGGAAGAGAAGATAGGACCTTGGATGGGAGCCTTCGACGACAATCTGGAGGTGCTTAATAAATTCGATTCGAATACCGGCGAATGGGGTCGCACCGCAACCCAGGATTTAATTCGTTCACGCATCAAGATCAAGTCGATCGACCTCATGCTCGGTCACACTTTCGTCAACAAGTTCCTGATCATCGACGAAGCGCAAAATCTGACGCCGAAGCAAATGAAGACGCTGATTACGCGTGCCGGATCGGACACCAAGATCATCTGCCTGGGAGACATCGCGCAGATCGATACGCCCTATCTCACCGAAGGCTCGAGCGGCCTGACCTACGTGGTTGATCGCTTCAAGGGCTGGTCGCACAGTGGCCATGTGACGCTAGCACACGGCGAACGTTCACGCCTAGCGGATTATGCCAGCGACGTGCTGTAACAACGACTGACCGCAGCGCTCAACCAGGCGCTGCGCTAGTGCAACGTGTGCAACTCGGTCTGGGTTGAATTGCACACGTTTTTTTGATAGATAACAAACGAAAAAACGGCGCATGGTTAAATACGCCGCAAACAAGTCGCTGGCGTTAAATGAACCTTGTGCGATTGAGATCAGCAAGCCGATACCCTGCATGGATCCGAGGAGTTCACCGACCAGCGTAAAACATGCAAGCTCACCAAAATCCAGCTCGGCGCCGATGGAATCACTACCAACATAGTGATCTACCACGACAAAGCATCTAGAATTCTGGACATTAACAATCATATAGCGGTCCGCTTCGCGCACCTCCTAGAATGCATTATCGAACACCATGAAAAACACCAGCACCAGCTTGTAAGCAATGCACAAACCAAGTTCGATAACGAAAATCGATCCCAGCACAACCCATGGAATCGAGTTGGCAATCTAAATATACATACTGAACACATCAGACAGCAGCTTGTTACGGCCCAACAGAATTCCACAAATAACGCCAGCGACGGAGCCAATCAGAAAGCCGAGTATCGTTTCTTCCAGAATCACCAGCACTTGCACCCATAGCGGCCCCTGCGAAGTTCCCTCAACGATCCAGTCGTAGATCTGCACCACGGTCAAGGTCGGCTGCGAAAAGAAAAATGGATCGATTAATTACAGCCGCGCCAACAGTCCCAGGGCACTACCCAACAAAAAAGTATCAGTTAAAAGTAGGATTATCTTAAATACGATTTTGAGAAAACTGTACATGGAGACATCACGCTTTACCGAGAGTTAGATCATCAACCTCTTGAAACAGGTCGAGGCGGCACGCTAGTGCCGGACCTTTGCCGTGGGCATGGGATGAGTTCGATCCCACTCTACAATTGGCGGAGCAAATACGGTGGCATGGATGCATCGATGATGATGCGGATGAAAGAGTTTGAAGATGAGAGTCTTCAGTTAAAAAAGATTTAAGCGGAAGAGAAGCTGAAGGACGAGATTATTTCGGAGGCGATGGTGCTGCTGGAACCGCAAGCGCGTGTCAATATCGGAATAAAGATGTACCAAATGGCGCATTAAACGTGTATCAATTTGGGTTAATAAATAGAGCCGTTCAGGTCCTGTATTTTTCTCTTTTCACTCCAATTGCTTTCGCAAGGCACGCAACCGTTTCTCATCACACGCTTCCATCAGTTCATGATACCAAGGCTGCCGCCGTTATGAAGGCGCCGCTGTGTCCTTTATGA
>DCSW01000073.1:0-8396 GCA_002325825.1 Collimonas sp. UBA1456 | reverse complement strand
TGTAGCCCACCAGTTATTCTACTTTGCCCCTGTCGTTACCTTTGGTGGGACGCTCGAATTTGTTGTCAAACATATAGTAGCTCTACAACTTAGCAAAGGCCTGGGCCAGGCAGTGCTGGCCATCACCCAATATCTTCGTCACCGCAATCCTGGTATTGTCGTACAGAACTGATTGCGGCACGCCTCCGGAAAATGCGAAGGCGGCATGTCCATAGTGGAAGCGTATCTTCTTGCCGCAGATGTACCCATAAGCTTCACCGAAATCGGGCTAGGCATGGCCGGGCCAAGTGCGCTTTCTCGTACATTAGCCATGCGGCTTTTATACGCGTTTCTATCGACACGATAAAACGTTCGGTCAAACGATCCAGATGTTCTTCCGCAATACCGATGCCGTCGTCGATCACACTCAATGTCCCGCAGCCATTCCCCCACCAGATAACGGCGATACGGTCGCCATCACCCGTGTAGTTTACTGCATTAGAAAGGAGATTTGCAAACGCACTTGCCAGCTCATCGTGATTGCCCTTGAGATCGATTTCTTCGACATGGAAGCTGATACGGTGCCTGCCTGCGGATAACGCTGCAGCTGCCTCAATCAATCAATTCGGCAGCGGCTTGATGCGTACCGCATCACTAGACGGTTATTTCACTAGCGACTTTACTAGTCCGATCAACGTCAGCATATCGGTCGCCAGCCGCTGCATGTGCTGTCTTTACTCGGCCATCAGCTTAAGTTGGCGCTGCCGGGTTTCGTTGCTTATTTCGTTGCTCAGAGCGCGCTCAAGAAAGCTGTTAATGACAGTCAATGGCGTACACAGCTCATGCGATACATTGACGATAAAATCGCGGCGCATGATATCGGTCTTTTAATTTTACATAACATCGTGAGTGACCAATATCTGCCAGCTACTTTTAAATGAAATCAGTTGAACCAGAATTTTTCAGTCGTGATGAATGAACGGTAAAAGTTAGTCGCAGCGACCAGACAGCATGTAGTCGACAAAATTTGTAGAAAGCGTGCTAACCATTATTAGGCCATCTCGGCACGTGAGCGTTCAGCCTCGAGTCGGGTATTCTGAAGCTGATAGAACGCATACCGCTACAATCTCCATTTACGCCGGCGCCGGCCGTCGACCGACTTGTCCATCCATTGCTCGATCTGGTACTGCAACCACATCTGCAAGAGCAGCAAATGCTCAAGGAAATATTAAATAAAATCAGGCAAACCCTGGCACTGTAGATAGCACCGGTGGCAACGGCGATCAACAACAGCAGCCCGAATCACAGCAGCACGGAAACCCAGGATTTACGTGCAGTGCACGTGCTTGTGATTACGCTGACGATTCGGCGTTGGGCTTGTAGCCTTCGCCTCGAACGGTTTTCATATACTCAGCGGCAATTGCAAGCGACTTGCGAAAGCGCATGATGCGAACATCGACAGTATGCTTTTCGATGAATGTATGATCGCCCCCAGACTTTATCGAGCAACTGCGCGTGCGAGAAAATTCGGTCAGAATACGCAGTAACTTGAATACGGCCTGGTCCAATTCCACCTCCAGGTTATCGACAGTGACCTAATAACCGATCGGTATCGATCCGGATCAGGCTGAGATTCAACACGCTTTGTACGAGCTCAGGCACTTTACGACGTAATCAGCTCTTTTGGGGAAATGGCCCGATGACATAATCATCGGCGCCCGCGTTGAATTTTCTGACCCTATCCTCATGCATCCACCTTAGCGGTCGCATCATGGATAACCGGAAAATGGCGCTGCGTGCCTGTCCTTCCAATGTCCGCAACAACGCAAGACCGGAGATGTACGACAACATCCAGTCTAGCAAGACGGTTTACGCCAGCACGCCGAGAATGGCTTAGTGCACCTCAATCACTCTGTAGGCGATCCCGCACGAGAGTCGACATCGATCAACGTAAAACGCGACAGCTCGGCAATTCCTGGCTCGTTTTCTACAATCAGAGTATGAGTTCGAGATTGCATTAATTTTACTGAATGACCAGCCAATACAGCGCTTATGCCACGATGATTGTTCTTATTTCTAACTGAGTAAACAACAAATTTAAGACAACTTCACAGCACCTCCAGGACAGAACAAACGTATTCCTACAACAAGTGTTCACTGCACATCAAAGCTTCACTTTATCGGCAATCCGACGCGCCATCGCCAGCGCCTGTTCGACATCCTTGGCCTCAACCATCACTCGAATCAAAGGCTCGGTGCCAGAGGCACGAATCAGCACCCGCCCATTGTCGTCAAGCTCGTGCTCAACCGCTTCCTTTTCCGCCAATATGGCTGGATTCTTCTGCCAGTCGAAACCTGCACTGACCGTGACGTTGATCAAGGTTTGCGGATACAGCGCAATATCGGCGGTCAGCTCTGCCAACGTTTGGCCATATCGCTTCAACGCAGACAGCACTTGCAGCGCAGAGACAATACCATCACCAGTGGTGTGCTTATCGAGGCAAAGTAGGTGACCGGAGCCTTCACCGCCCAAATCCCAGCCGCGCTCTCGCATCATCTCTAGCACGTAGCGATCGCCGACTTTGGCGCGCGCGAACTCGACGCCCATTTGATTGAATGCCACTTCGAGCGCCATGTTCGTCATCAGCGTACCGACCACGCCCTTGACCTGCCGGGTCTTCATGCGATCCTTGACCATCACGTATAACAGTTCGTCGCCATTGTAAATGCGGCCGCCTGCATCGACCATCAGCAGGCGATCGGCATCGCCATCCAATGCGATGCCGATATCCGCACGATTGGAACGTACCGCGCGCACCAACGCATCCGGCGCAGTAGCCCCGAAGCCGTCATTGATATTGAAACCGTTAGGCTGGTTGCCGATCGAAATGACCTCGGCCCCCAACTCATGAAAAACGAATGACGCAATATGATAGGCGGCGCCGTGTGCGCTATCGACGACAATCGTCAGGCCGCGCAAGTCGAACTCATTTGGGAAAGTGCTCTTGCAGAATTCGATGTAGCGCCCGGCAGCATCATCCAAACGCTTCGCCTTGCCCAATTTATCAGACATTACACAATCCATCGGAAAATCCAGGGCCGCCTCAATCGCCTTTTCAACCGTATCCAGTAACTTATTGCCCTGTGACGAAAAAAACTTGATGCCGTTATCTTCGTAAGGATTATGCGAAGCAGAGATCACAACCCCTGACGACAGCCGCAAAGCCCGCGTCAAATAGGCAATCGCTGGCGTCGGCATCGGCCCCGCCAGCATCACATCAACCCCGGCGGCAGCAAAGCCCGCCTCCAAAGCCGCCTCAAGCATGTAACCGGAGACGCGCGTGTCCTTGCCAATCAATACGATCGGCTTGACCGCCGCCGATTCAGCCTGAGCCAGCACTTTACCGGCAGCGTAGCCAAGTCTCATAACAAAATCTGGCGTGATCGGCGTAATGCCGACCCGGCCACGCACACCGTCGGTACCAAAATATTTTCTTGTCATATCAATGTTAATTTAGTTATTCTTGTTTTTTTGTCTACACCAGGATCGAACTGACAGCTGCCCACTGAGCTTGTGCACAGTAGGTTATAGTTCAACCTACAGCCTGCCACACCTTGAGCGCATCGACGGTTTCAGCAACATCGTGCACCCGAACAATCTTAGCACCCCTGGCAACTGCCGCCAAGGCTGCCGCCAAGCTGCCCGCCAGCCGCCTTTCGATAGGCTTGCCGGTCAATTCACCAAGCATGCTCTTGCGCGATATGCCTGCCAGCAAAGGTAAATCCAACAGCTTCTGAATTACTCCAATGCTTTGTAATAAAGCAAGATTGTGCGCCAATGTCTTACCAAAGCCAAAGCCCAGATCGATACTGATGCGATTTCGCGCAACACCGTCCTGCTCGAGCGCCGCGACACGCTCTTTCAGAAACAAGGTGACCTGTGTCACCACATCCTGATATTGCGGATTGATCTGCATGGTTTGCGGGTCGGCCTGCATATGCATGACGCACAGCCCGCAATCGCTTTCGGCAACAGCTTGCAATGCACCCGGGGAACGAAATCCGTTAATATCGTTGATCAGGTCAGCACCGGCGGCGATCGCCTCGCGCATCACAATTGGCTTATAAGTATCGATCGACAACGGCTTGCCGCAGTCACGCAACGCATAAATCGCCGGCATGACATGATCCAACTCTTTTTCCAGTGACAGCGCAGGACTGCCCGGGCGGCTCGACTCGCCACCGATATCAATGATATCGACGCCATCCGCAATCATCTGTTCTGCATGCGATAGCGCGAAATCCAATGAATGAAACTTGCCGCCATCGGAAAAGGAGTCTGGCGTAATATTGAGTATTCCCATTACCAAAGGCCGTGCTTCCGGCGTATTGATTGGCAATCTATAACGACCACACTGCAGATATTGTTGCATGTTAAGAAGTAAGAATACCGGATGAAGTGGGGACAACAACTACACAGATAAAAGGAGCGAGGAACGCTCCTCACTCCTTTTATCTGAATCAATTGCATTTGTCACCGTATACACTGATCATATGCATCGAGCCGACATCAGGATAAGGCAGGCGCCGCGGCATTCGGGGTCACGCCTCCACCTGACGAATTGTCGCTCGGCATTTTTCTCACCGAACTGCCTGGCTTCGGCAAGCGCGGCTCAAGGCCTTCCATGATGTCATTGATCTGATCAGCATCAATGGTTTCCCAATCCAGCAAGGCTTTGGTCATTGCCTCGACCTTATCCCGGTTTGCCTCCAACAAACGACGAGACAGCGCATATTGCTGGTCAAGGATACTGCGGATCTCTGCATCCACCTTTTGCTGAGTGGCTTCGGAGACGGTCTTCGACGACATGCGGCCAAAATATGCATCTTGCTCAGTATCTTCGTACACCATCGTGCCAAGGGCTTCGGACATGCCGTAACGCGTCACCATGGCGCGTGCCAGCTTGGTTGCACGCTCGAAGTCATTCGATGCACCGGTCGACATCTGGTGCATGAAAATCTCTTCTGAGATACGGCCGCCGAACAAGATGGCAATTTCTTCCAGCATTTTATCCTTGTACATGTTGACGCGATCATGCTCAGGCAACTGCCAGGTCAGGCCAAGCGCAAAACCACGTGGCATGATGGTGACCTTGTGCACCGGATCGGCTTTTGGCAACAGCTTAGCCACCACCGCATGGCCAGATTCGTGGTAAGCCGTGTTGCGGCGCTCTTCTTCGCGCATGACTGCCGATTTTCGCTCAGGACCCATAACGATCTTGTCCTTGGCATCTTCGAAGTCCTGCATTTCAACCAGGCGCTTGGCGCCTCGCGCCGCAAATAACGCAGCCTCGTTGACCAGATTAGCCAGATCGGCGCCAGAGAAACCAGGAGTTCCCCGCGCCAGGATATCGGCCTTGACATTGGTAGAAATTGGTACCTTACGCATGTGTACATTGAGGATCTGCTCACGGCCTCGAATATCCGGCAGACCAACGACCACCTGGCGATCAAAACGACCTGGACGAAGCAACGCTTTGTCCAGCACGTCGGAGCGATTGGTGGCGGCAATAACGATAACACCAGAATTGGCTTCAAAACCATCCATTTCGACCAACATTTGGTTCAGCGTCTGTTCGCGCTCATCATTGCCGCCGCCCATGCCGGCACCGCGATGACGACCGACTGCATCGATTTCATCGATGAAAATAATGCAGGGAGCGTGCTTCTTAGCATTTTCGAACATGTCGCGCACACGAGAGGCACCGACACCAACAAACATTTCAACGAAATCCGAACCGGAAATGGTGAAGAACGGTACCTTGGCTTCGCCAGCAATCGCCCGAGCCAGCAAGGTTTTACCAGTACCTGGAGGGCCAACCATCAGCACGCCGTGGGGAATGCGGCCACCGAGTTTCTGAAATTTGGTAGGATCGCGCAGGAAATCCACCAGTTCGGAGACTTCTTCCTTGGCTTCGTCGCAACCAGCAACATCGGCAAACGTCACTAAATTGCTGTTTTCATCTAGCATCCGCGCTTTCGACTTGCCGAACGAAAAAGCACCGCCCTTGCCGCCCCCCTGCATCTGGCGCATAAAGAAAATCCAGACGCCCAGCAACAGAATCATCGGGAACCAGGAAATGAAGATCTGTTGCAGGAAAGATGGTTCTTCCGGCTGCCTCACGTCGAATTTTACGTTGTGGTTAATCAGGTCGCCTACCAGGCCACGATCCAGCGTCGTGGTATCGGTCTTCACTTTCTTGCCATCAGAAGTGGTAGCAACAATTCTACGGTCTTCAATGACTGCATCGATGATGTTCCCTGAACGAACTTCACTGATGAAATCGGAATAAGCTATCGGCACGGTGCCACTGGCCAGTCGGCGTCCATCAAACTGCTTGAAAACGGTGAAAAGCACAATGGCAACAACCACCCAGGCGGCGGCTTTGGAAAACATATTGTTCACTAGAACTCCTTAGACGCGCTACGCGCCTGACATAGATACAACTTCGAAATATTTTGCGAATTTACTCGGAATAGGCACCGCTTATTAGACGGTATATGCCGCCTCATCAATGAAAAATCAAGGCAAACTTAAACTTGATAACTATCGAACTATCGCGGATTTTGTAATATCTTTCCAAGCAAGAAGATTTCAGACGACTTATCGCGGCTGGCTCTCGGCTTTCTAGAGGCCACTGTTTTGAATTCTTGACGAAATTTCATCAGCACTTCATTGTAGCCGGTGCCATTAAAACATTTAGCCAGAAGCGTACCGCTTGGCTTCATATGCTGCTGTGCGAATTCGATTACCAAATCGATAATCTCTTCGACTCGAGAGGCGTCGGATATGGCAATGCCGGACAAGTTCGGCGCCATATCGGAAAGCACCAGATCCACTTTGCGGCCTTCCAACAATCGATCAAGACGCTGCAGGCTCTCAGTATCGCGAAAATCACCTTGAATAAAGTGAACGTCGGTAATCGGCTCCATCGGTAGGATATCGAGACCGATAATCATGCCATGAATCTGGCTTCCATCCTTCCCGGTCAGCTTGTTGCGAGCGTATTGCGACCAACTGCCCGGCACTGATCCAAGGTCGACAATGATCTGGCCAGGCTTGATCAGCTTGTCTAGTTCGTCGATTTCTTTGAGTTTATAAGCAGCCCGCGCACGGTAGCCTTCTTTTTGGGCGAGCTGCACATAAGGGTCGTTCATGTGGGCATGCAACCAGTTTTTGTTTAATTTCTTCTTTGCCATTCGCGTAGAATACCATTTTTAAGGAATTTTTATGTTGAAACTTACATCTATCAAGCGCAGCGAGTTCCGCTCCCAAGCCCACAGACTCAATCCAGTGGTCCTGATCGGCGAAGATGGCCTGAAACCGCCCCTGATGATGGAGATCGATCGCAGTATGAACGCGCATGGCCTGATTAAAGTACGTGTATTTGGTGATGATCGCGAGGCACGGCTTGCTATCTACGAAACCATTTGCGAGAAACTCGGTGCTGCACCGATACAACACATCGGCAAATTGCTGGTTCTGTACCGCCCGCAAAAAGTTGCCATCAAAGGACAAAGCGAAACCCGCGGCAAAGGCATGCGTGAAGTCACCATCGTCAAGCCAAGTCCAACAAGCGGCACCAAGCGGCCATCGGCAACCAAGGTCATGGTAAAAGGCAATGAACGTGTAACACAGGGCGGCAACATCAAACGCGCCAAACCGCGCCAGAAGAGCAGCAAGAAATCGGCATTGGGACGTTAATGCCCAGCCACCTCGGCAGCCATCGGTTAGCAATACTTAGTGGCCGTGTGCCAATACGGCTGCGTCGGCTTTCCGCCAGACCCCATTCCCCTTGCTTCTAGCGCAAGCTACGCGGCCGCAAGATCAGCTTATCCCTCCCCTAACAAACCCTGGATCAGATAGGTCTCACTAGAAGCGCCATTCAGGATGCCGAACAGCGCCCTGGCGCCTCCGCTCATGACGCCGGTGCTAAAGGCCTCCGCTTCACGCAACCTGGCCACGAACGGCCGCAAATAGAAATAACCGACAACGTTACAAACCAGCATCAGCAGCGTCAGGCGTAGCAGAGGCTTGTGCAATGGCACAGAGTCGTCATGGGTGCGGTAGCTGAACAACATAACCAGCAGCAGGCCTCATACAACTGCGAGCCAGGCTTCAATCCGAAACAAGTTGCCGCCGATCGTACCTGCCAGCACTCGGTGCGACAAGGCGCCAAACAGAGTCGGCGTAACTACCCCGCCTATCGTCTATAGAATACCAACCCACAAGGTAGCGATTAACAATCTGAATCACATTACAAAAATTGCCACTCCGAATTTTCGGATTTAATGCTGCGCTGACGCCGGCGGGCGCTATCATGGTCACGCTTTAAGAGCCCGTTCGAAATCTTTTG
>DCSW01000098.1 GCA_002325825.1 Collimonas sp. UBA1456 | reverse complement strand
AACTGGAGCCTTGATGAGACTTATCAGGATTTGGCGGATATGTTGCATAGCCTGTATTGCCACAGATTCTTATCTCAACGCAACTTCATGCTCTGATTGGCCTTCAGATCTGGATATGCTTCCGATAACACAAACAGTTTTTCCAAGCTGAAGCTGAGTACAGCTTCGCTGGTGTTACCGGCAACCTTGGCATTAGCGGTAACGACCTAGTGACGCGCCGAGATCAACGCTTCGAGCGTTTCGCGCTGGTTCTTCATGTAGCCCTTGGTGGTTTCCACCAGATGGGAGTCAGGTCGTAACGGCGTTCCAATCGTACATCGATCTGAGCGAACGCATTCTTGAAACAAATACGAAAACTTACCAGGCGATTAGGGATGCCGACTATCCAGGCTATCAGTACAAGTAGGATCGCCAGAAAAATGATGGAACTGATCATTACTTCCACACTCCCCCCCCCAAAAAAAAGATATCGCTGGATAATTTGTCCATCGGCAACGCTATATGAAAAGAAGCGGAAAAACAAGCGCAGCAACGTTTTTAGGGCTTTGATCGAGATGTCTGGCGATATGAAAATACCGGCTTACCTGGCGCTTTCACGCGGCGCCGACGACATTTGCGTCAATTCATCCTCGGTTATGTATTCAAACACCTTGACCACCTTTTGCACGCCGCTGACGCCGGCAGCGATTTCCGCCGCACGCTTGCCTTCACGTTCGGTGACCAGGCCCATCAGGTAGACATTGCCGCGTTCGGTGACGACCTTAAGCGAATTGCCGAATATATCCTTGGCGTCGACCAGCGAGGCGATAACCTTGCTGGTGATGAACGTGTCGTTGGAGCGTGCAGAGAATGACGACGGCGCACCGATTGCCAATTCGTTGGCGATCGTATGGACGTTTTCGATCTCCTGTACCTCGCGGCCGGCAGCGACTTTGGCGGCATCATCGCGCACTTCACCGGTCAGCAATACTATGCGGTTAAAGCTAGTGATGTTGACATGACCATCCCGGCCGACCACGCCCGGAACCCGCGTTTCAGCCTTGACCATGATCACTTTGTCTTCGATTTGTGCACCCAGCGTGCGCCTGTCCGTCACGGCGAAGCCGCCAGCGACAGCACCACCAAGAGCTAATGCGACGCAGCCCTGCAAGCACAGTGCCATCGTTCCGCACAATGCCACTGTGGCTAATAGACGCTGCCAGTTGCTCCAACTTCCCCGATCAATCATTCTCATCTCCTCCAAATAAAGCGACATCGATGCCGTCGCATAAACAGTGTATCGTCAGCAAATGGACTTCCTGGATGCGTGCGGTGCGGTCGTGCGGCACGCAAATATGGACATCTGCCTCAGTCAGTTTCTTGCCAATGGCGCCGCCGCCTTTGCCGGTCAGCGCCACCACGCGCATTTCGCGTGCCAGCGCAACATCGATCGCGGCCAGGATATTGGCCGAATTGCCCGAGGTAGAAAATGCCAGCAACACATCACCGGCCTGTCCAAACGCCTGCACCTGCTTCGAGAAAATTTCGTTGAAGCTATAATCATTGCCGACCGCAGTGATGATCGAGGTGTCCGTGATGAGCGCCAGCGCCGGTAGCGGCAGCCGTTCCCGTTCAAAGCGTCCGACCAGTTCCGCCGCAAAATGCTGGCAATCGGCAGCAGAACCGCCGTTGCCGCAAGCAAGAATCTTGTTGCCATTGGCCAGTGCAGAGAACATAAGTTCAACTGCGTTGGAAATCGGTTCGGCCAGGATCTCCGCTGCACGGGCTTTGAGTTCGGCACTTTCGTTGAAGTGCGCTAGAATGCGTTGATTTATCATGATGTCGATGTGGATAGTGGTGGATACTGTCGAAAATGCGTGGCTGCCTGATGATAGCGCTGCCGCATGATATTTTCAGAGTTGCTCTGTGGTTAATAGGGTTTCTCCGTTTGTCGTTGCATTCGTTGCCATTTCTGGATTATAGCTGGCGCTGCGGTTTTATCAGCAGAACTGCCCGCCAGGATCAGGTCTCGAACGCGTTTTTGATCCATTCGATGCGATCGTCGTCGATCGCCAGCACGTCAAATAGGCAGGCCGGAGGTTGGTTGTAGCGTTGCAGAAAAATCTGAACGGCGATAATCAGCTTGGCTTGCTTGTTGTGATTGACGCTGGCAGCGCCGTCGCCGTAGCGGCTGTTACTGCGTTGCCTGACCTCGATTCGACAAACACCAGTTGCCGGGATAGCCCCGAGTTCGTTCACGATCAAAGCAATCTCCCCGCGCTTGCAGGAGAAGTCACGTTTGACCACAGGAGGGGCCGAGGATACCCATGGCGCGGTTTTTATATCCTCAAACAAGGATGCGGTCAGTGTGCGTAGAGCGGCGTGACGATACCGTGCTGGTACAACGCCTCCGGCTCGACACGTTCGAAGCTGGATCAGCGCATTGGCATTAGGCGCGCCGTCGGCCATCGTAGAAGTCATTAGATCAGCGCGCAGGCCGCTGCCTTGCAACTATTGCATAAAAGTGCCGGCGACACATTTTGTCAGGCGGCGTTGGCGCTCAGCACGAACACCTCGCTGGGCGCCAGTTCGCTCGCCACCCAGTTGGCGACCTAGCGCACTTCAGCTTGAATCGACAGCCCGATCGGCAGCATCTGTAGTGGCAGTGGCTGCTCTTTGCGGCGGACAGATCTGGCCGGGTCAATGTAATCGTCGGCTTGCTCATCCGGCCGCGCTGCACGATGACCGTGATGCCGATGCGCGACAGCGGGCTGACCAGGATGTCGTATTTGTTGCTGGCTTAGGCACAGGCTGCCGCGCGCCAAACGGCCTAAAACGCATCGGTAACAGCAGGGCAATGTTGGCTAGTGGGATGGTATTGCCGTTAGGATCAGAGCTGACCGATTCGACGGTAGTTGTGTTTGCCAGTGTAGCCGGGCACAATCCGTCCAACAGGATCACTGCCGCTGATGCCAGCTTGGCCCATTTATATAAGATGCATAGCTCCTCCCCATGACTCATCAATCTGCAAGTACCGTCGTTACTTCATCAATCCTGGATAAGGTGACGCAGCAGGCGTATCCCGCGTCAACATTATATGTGCTGGCCACGCCTATCGGGAATATATGTGATATCAGCCTGCGCGCATTGCATGTTTTGTGGCTGGTCGATGCAGTGGCGTGTGAAGACACCCGTAATACTGCACATTTGCTGAGCCGCTATGGCTTGTCCAAAACATTGCTGGCGGCGCACGAGCATAACGAGTGCGAAGCCGCTGACAAGATCGTCGCCCGCCTGCAGGCCGGCGAGCGGGTCGCGTTGGTGTCGGATGCCGGTACTCCTGCGGTGTCCGATCCCGGCGCACGGATTGTCGATACAGTGCTGCGCGCCGGTTTGCGTGCGCTGCCGTTGCCGGGGCCATCGGCGGCGGTCACTGCGCTGTCGGTCAGCGGTCTGGTCACAGACCAGTTCCAGTTTATCGGCTTTCTACCTAGCAAGCGCCGCCAGCGCGCGATTGTGGTGAGCGGCCTGGTCGCCGCCAGCACCACGTTGGTGCTGTATGAAGCACCGCACCGGATCGTCGAAACCGTCGATGCGTTGTTGCTGGCATTCGGCCCTGAGCGCCAAGTGGTGCTGGCGCGCGAGCTGACCAAACTGTTTGAAAGCGTGCATCGCTGCCGCTTGGGTGATGCCACAGCCTGGCTGGTGGCCGACGCCAATCGACAAAAGGGCGAGTTTGTCGTGCTGATCGAGGCGGCACCGATTGCGCTCGATGACAGTGCGGAAGGAGAGCGTGTATTGAAGATCCTGTTGGCGGAGTTATCTATAAAGCAAGCTTCTGCATTGGCGGCACAAATTACCGGACAAAAGAAGAATACTTTGTATGAAAGAGCGCTAACACTGAAAAGCCATTAGGTTTTTACAGCAGGCTTAAATCCGAATATTTTGTTATTAATTTTTCGTCATTAATCAGATTTTCCTGATATAGACGGTAGATAGTATATCGGTACTACCCGATAAGCGTACATTCAGCAAACCTGCGATGTATTTTTGCAACGGCAGCGGTACCGCAAATTAGTTCGGGTCTGGGTTCGAGAGTAAAATCCGCCACCCTGTGCAATGCATCAAAAAATATCCGAATAGAAATAATGAGAAGTAAGTGGTCCATGTACTCCAGAATGCCGGACCTGCCCTGATAATCCCCCCCTATTCTTAAGCACCGTCAAAATTAGAGACTAGGCCGCAAGGGCCAATTTTTGCTTCGAGGGGGGGGTGATGCCGCTGAGTGCCAATTTCGAGCCTGTAAATAAATTTGTGTAG
>DCSW01000065.1 GCA_002325825.1 Collimonas sp. UBA1456 | reverse complement strand
GCATCACCACGAAGCCGAGATTAGACCTTGTGGCTTAGCCGCTATTTTTAACTCTGCTTAGAAACAGGGGGAATTACCGTCGGACATTACTTGATGATAAAATTATGCGGTTTTTACCAAATTTCGAGAATCAAGATGCGCTTCATTTTTTGATACACGCCATGTTCGTTGATGTAGATCAGACTCGGTTAAGCTGTATAAAAAGGCTCGTTGCCGAGCAATACAGCGCATAATTTATATCACCAAGATGTCGAAAAATAGTCGTTTATCTCAATGAGATCAAAAAATTACAAGAAGCGGCGCATATCTGTTGCGCCAATGATGGACTGGACCGATCGTCATTGCCGCGTGTTCCACCGTCAAATCACGCATCACACCTGGCTGTATACCGAAATGGTGACGACCGGCGCGTTGTTGCATGGGGATGTGCCGCGTCATCTGAATTTTGATAAAGTCGAGCATCCGGTTTCTTTGCAGTTGGGGGGCAGCGACCCTGCTGATCTGACCAAGAGCGCTAAATTGGGTGAGCAGTGGGGTTACGATGAGATCAATTTGAATTGTGGCTGCCCCTCCGAGCGCGTGCAAAAAGCGGGGATTGGCGCTTGCCTGATGGCGGAATCGGCTCTGGTGGCGGATTGCGTCAAGGCGATGCGGGATGCGGTGTCTATCGATGTGACTGTCAAACATCGGAGTGGCATCGACAAGATCGAGTCTTATGAGTTTGTCCGCGATTTTGTCGGGACCGTGGCGGAGGCTGGCTGCCAGACGTTTATCGTGCATGCGCGCAATGCGATCCTGAAGGGTGTAAGCCCGAAGAGAAACCGTGCAATTCCGCCGCTGAAGTACGAGTATGCTTACCAACTGGCGCGCGATTTTCCTGAACTGGAAATCATCATTAATGGCGCCATAAAGACCGCTGCGGAAATCGATACCCACTTGCAGCATGTCGACGGCGTGATGCTGGGACGTGAGGCTTATCACAATCCCTATTTGATGGCTGATTTCGACTCTCGCTATTTCGGCGATGCCGATGCGGTGCCTAAGACGCGCGCTGAAGTGATCGAGGCCATGCTGCCTTATATCCGTGAGCAGTTGGCCCGTTATGCATGTGATGGTAACGGTTTTCGCCTCAATAGCATCACCCGCCATATGCTGGGCCTGATGGCAGGAATGCCGGGCTCGAAATCGTTCCGACAGGCGTTGTCGGATTCGAAAAGACTGGCGCTGGGCGATCCGGTTTTGTTGATCGATGCATTGGCGAAAATGCAATCGCTGTCGACTTGAGCGGGTTGGGGATGTTTCTGCGACGTCGCTGCCACGTTTCTGTCATGTTGGCGGATCGTCAGTTTTGACGAAAGTGCCGCAAAGTGGTGTCAGTAAAACATTTCCAGCCTGTTAAATTCTTTAAATAGCCATCTCAGGCTTATTTAGGGGTTGTGCGCGTCGTCATGCAGCGGTTGGCAGGCTTGGAACCACTATCAGTTCAGCGCGATTTACAGCAGATCTAAGCTGGCCGCAGAGCGCTCGCGAGGCTGCTTGCGGATCGAATATTTCAAGGCGAATTCAAGGCGAAGCATGTCAATTGCAACTACAGAAGAAATCATTGCCGAACTTCGTGCCGGGCGCATGGTTATTTTGGTCGATGAAGAAGATCGTGAAAACGAGGGCGACCTGGTTCTGGCCGCCGATTTTGTGACGCCTGAAGCGATCAATTTCATGGTTCGCTATGCGCGCGGCCTGGTCTGTCTGACCTTGACCGAGGAGCGTTGTGACCAACTCAATCTGAGCATGATGACCAGCCGCAACGGTACCGCCTACGGCACCAACTTTACCGTATCGATCGAAGCGGCCGAAGGCGTGACGACCGGGATTTCCGCAGCCGATCGGGCGCGCACCACCCAGGTTGCGGTAGCGGCCGATGCCAGGGCTGACGATATCGTCCAGCCTGGCCATATCTTCCCACTTAAGGCACGCAAGGGTGGTGTGCTGATGCGTGCCGGCCATACCGAAGCCGGTTGCGACCTGACTGAAATGGCGGGGTTGACTCCGGCTGCGGTGATTTGCGAAATCCTCAAGGAAGATGGCACTATGGCGCGGCTGCCGGATTTGCTGAAGTTTTCGAAGGAACACGGCTTAAAGGTCGGCACGATTGCCGATCTGATCCATTATCGAGGCCAGCATGAAAGCATCGTCGAGCGGCTCGCCGAGCGTACCACGCATACTGCGCAGGGTACGTTCAAGACCATCGCCTATCGCGATACGCCAAGCGGTGGCGCCCATCTGGCGTTGCTGCATAATACACCGTCGCCGCAGGTGGAAACGCTGGTGCGGGTGCATCAGCCGGTATCGATTCTAGATCTGCTCGAAACTGAAGAAACTAACCATTCCTGGAACATCGCATCGGCCTTGGCGGCGATTGCCGCTTCGCCGTGTGGCGTGGTGGTGCTGCTCAATTGCGAGGAATCAGCGGAGCAGATTTTTGCCAAGTTCGCGGCCTTGGAAGCGACCCGCAGGGGCATCAAGCCGCCGGCTCCTCGGGTTGATCTGCGGACGTACGGCATCGGCGCGCAGATTCTCAAGGATCTCGGTGTCGGTAAGATGAAACTGTTGGCCAGCCCGCGCAAGATGCCTTCAATGACAGGCTATGACCTAGAAATTATCGGTTATCAGAACAAGCCTAACGTCTGAGTTGCAGAGTGTAGTCGCTGAATTTTGAAAATTTCTTGTAAATCAGTAGATAAGCGCCTGGTGCGTATAAGAGGAAAACTATGACAGTCGGAATTTACGAAACCAATCTGGATGGAGCAGATTTGCGCATCGGTATTGTGCAATCCCGCTTCAATGAAGAAGTATGCCACGGGTTGATGTCGGCTTGTCTTGCGGAGCTGAAGAACCTTGGCGTGATTGATGAAAATATTCTGTACGTCACCGTGCCCGGCGCGCTGGAAATCCCGCTGGCGCTGCAGAAGATGGCGGAGACTATGCGGTTCGATGCGCTAATCGCGATTGGTGCGGTGATTCGCGGCGAGACCTATCATTTTGAACTAGTCTCGAATGAATCTGGTGCCGGCATTACACGCGTCGGCCTGGATGCCAGCATTCCGATCGCCAATGCCATACTGACCACCGAAAACGACGTGCAGGCTGAGGCCAGAATGGAAGAGAAGGGCGCCGATGCGGCACGGGTTGCGGTCGAGATGGCCAATCTGGCGATCGCGCTGGAAAAACTCGCTGAAGCCACCAGCGAAGAATAAAATCGTCTGGACCAAAGACTGCATGCTCGCCGTCGGCGGCATGCAGTCTTTGGTGAGTTGCGCCGAGCCGATGCATTGCGGGCGGTAGCAAGATTGCCCATCGAATTAGCGATGAGCTTTACCCATAAGATTGACTATAGGTTGGAAAAATTATGACCAATAAAACTCTGCACGCCAATCCGAGCAAGAGTCGCACGCCACGTCACCGCGCGCGCGAATTCGCGTTGCAGGGCCTGTACCAATGGCTACTGAACAACGAAGATGTGACCGCCATCAGCGAGAACATTAGCCAGGCGCATGGCTTCGATAAGGCCGATGCCGAACATTTTAACTCGCTGCTGTACGGTGCCATCAACGATGCAGCGACGTTGCGCGCCGGCATCAAGCCATTAATCGATCGCAAGATCAGCGAGTTGTCGCCGGTGGAACATGCGGCGTTGTTGATCGGCGCTTTCGAGCTGCAGAATCACGTTGAAATTCCATATCGCGTTGTCATCAACGAAGCGGTTGAACTGACCAAATCGTTCGGCGGTATCGATGGCTACAAGTATGTGAATGGCGTTCTGGATAAATTTGTCACCAAGACGCGCGCTACTGAAATAGGCACCGGCAAAAAATCCTGAATTTGTGGATAATGCAGGCGACGATGCGCTTACATCATAGCGCTTACCAATCGGTATGGTCTGGTCGTTCAAGTGCGGCGTTAGTCTTGCGTCAGCCTTGCCACTAAAAGCGCCACACCATGCGGAAAAGTATTCATGACATTCTCGCAGCTGGCTTCACATCTCCATAACATTGCTTCGTTTTACGTGATGGAGCTGGAAAAATGGCTATGGCGTTGAAGTGCGAAGGCCGCCATATCATCCACATGGGTATTGGCGAGCCAAATTTCACCGCCGCGCCGCTGGAGAATGGTAGTGAAGTACGGATGCCTAATTCCTCCTATCCCTGCAATCGTCACTTCATCGCCGCCTTCGACGGCCGGGCGAAGATGATTGTCAGCGGCCCCATCGAGTGTTCCCAATTGTCTCATGGGATGGTGCACGAGCACTGGGACGAGCACAACCGAGGCGTACTATTGGCTTCGCCATCGAATTCCACCGACACTTCGATCCTGCATAGCGAACTGGCCAGAATCATTACCACTGTACGTGGCAAGGGTGGCTTTCATCGTCGATAAAATCTACCAAGGCCTCAGAGCTACGATGCCAAGCCGTTTACGGCGTTGTCGCTTGCTGATGACATTATCGTCATTAATGGTTTTTTCATAGATTTCAATATGACCTACTGACGTCTCGGTTGGCTGGTGCTGCTGAAAACGCTGGTATCGCCTATGAAAGAACTGGCGTAAAATCTGTTCATTTTCCTATCGTCGATTGTTCAGCATGTTGCACGGGCCTGCTTTGAATAATACTCGCTGACCGTGTATGAAACGCAAAAGAAGAATTCAATCGGTGCCGCGATTACCTGGTGCCGCAGTTGATTCCACTCGGCTTTAAGGCGCCGGTGATACCGGACGGCGCTTCCTACATATATGCGGATTGCAGCGACTGGCTAAAGGATGGCGGTGATGCCGATATCCCGGTCAAGAATATCCTGAATCAGGTCGGCGTCAGTATGGTGTGTCAGGATTGGACTCCGATGCGCATACCGCACAGCATTACGTCCGCCTCACCTTTCTTACGCTACCATTGATGGGAAGTTTGCAGGAAGCGATGTGACGTCTCGGCAGCATTTAAATAGTTAATCTGAATCAGAGGAAAAATACACATCACGATATTGTCCCATGCCGGAATCCTGACAGTTTCCAAAAAGGAACTTCCATGAATTCCGCTTTCCCCGCAAAAAACCTAGCAATCGTACTTGTAGATGGCAGTGACGAACTATTCTCGGTGTATCAGATATATTGCGTCGGCCGCAATTATGCCGAGCACGCCAAGGAAATGGAAGACAGCGGCCGTGAAGTGTCGTTCTTCTTCACGAAGCCGGATCGACATGGTGCTGCCGGTCGCGCATGGTAGTATCGGCGAGATGCCGTATCCGTCAATGATTCAGGATTTGCGTCACGAAATCGAGCTGATGGTGACGCTTGGCAGCGGTGGCAAAAATATTCCTGCCGCCGAAGCCGTCAAGCATATCCGCGGCTATGCAGTCGGCCTCGATATGACGCGCCGCGACTCCCAGAGCGGAGTCAAAAAACTGGGCCGACCATGGTGTACCGCCAAGGGCTTCGATCATGCTTTGCCTATCTCGCCGATCCATGCGGTTAGCGCCAACGGCGTTATTGAGCAGGGCGATATTCAACTGCATGTCAATGGTGTGTTGCACCAGCATGGCGATATCAATCAAATAATCTGAAGTATCGCAGAAACCATTGCGCAGTTGTCGGCGTATTTTGAGTCACAGGCCGGTGACCTGATATTTACCAGTACGCCTGCTGGCGTTGACGCGGTGTTAAAGGGCGATATGCTGGAGGGTTCGGTGGCTGATATCGGTGATCTGCGGATACGTTTGGCTTAAGGTCTGAAATTCGAGTACACATCGATGAAACTGTATAACTATTTCCGGAATGCGGCTTCGTGCTGGGCGCGGATTGCCCTGGACCTGAAGGGTATCTCTCACGATATTGTGCCGATGCATTTGCTGAAGCACGGCGGCGAGGAATTGAGCCAGTTGTATCGCGCTCTTAACAGCGACGGCCTGGTACCGCCACTGGTGCGAGAGTGGCCTGGCAGCGCTGAAATTAACATTGGCCCGTGACAAACGACCCGGCAAGTATGCAACTTGTCGTCAATGCTGACCTTCATGCTGATTCACGAGAACTGTGTCAGCAGATAGAGGCCTTCGTCAAGGCCGCTTCGCAAAATTAGCCGGATGCCGAAGCCTGAAGTCGGGTATCGCAAGGAGATCGTGCTTCGGCAGTCGTCCCCGCACATGCGGGGAGCCATATGCTGAACAGATTTATTGCTGGATTAATTGAGGTTGTGCATTGATGATGTATGCAGCGAAAAAGGAATTAATTTTCTTATTTGCATTGTTATTTTTGTGATCGAGCTTAAAGATACTGGCTGCATTTGCTAGCAACTCCGCTTGCTTTTGCTGTCTGACCCGGCAGCCGCAATACCTCGTTGGTGGTGCGTTCAAAGAACGTTGATGCGGCCGGCAATGTCGGACAACTGCGAACCCAATTGCACCTTCCATTCTAGTACATCGTAAAACAAGGCATTGAGTCTTTCGGAAAGCTATGCCAGTTCCAGTTTATCGGTTGTGGCAGTCGATGCCGGCATGATTTCTTCATTGGTTTCCAACAAGTCGGTCGGTATCGATGTAAGAAGCGCCGCGACCAGACATGGTGAACAAGATCCTTGCTGAATGTTGAAATGTTGTCAAGCAGGGTAGGTAATTCTACCGCAACAGATTATCAGTTAAAAGTATGATTTTCTTAAATGCAATTGAAGCAGGTTGAGGCGGCACGCTAGTGCCGGAGCTTTGCCGTGAGCATGGGATGAGTTTGGCCTCGATCCACAAGTGGCGGAGCAAATA
>DCSW01000072.1 GCA_002325825.1 Collimonas sp. UBA1456 | reverse complement strand
GTCATAGCTTAGATGCCAGGACATCGAGGTCTGCCTCAGTATTTATATCCTTGAAATACCGAAGCACCCCTCGCCTACCAACAGCAAGTCGCCTGGCTTCAGTCATTTCATGCCCGTATCGAGGCAACCCAGGGAGCCTCCGAACACATGGCTTGAACCGATGCAGATAATCGCATCGTAACCGCTAGTGGGACAGGCATGCTACTCTAACCGCCCGTCTATCAAAGTATAGACGGCTATCAGCAAGATGCGTTGCCAGCCACGCCTGCCTTGCATCAGGAACGATGGATTGATGTCAACGCCGACGTCGCGCACCGGCGCCAGCAACACCAGCGCATCTGGCGGCAGCCGTAACGAATTCAGCAAGACTTCTGCCAGAGCGGTAGAAAACCGGACTGCAATAGCAATGATCGGCATGCGCAATAGTGGAGAATTTGAGCTGGTCTTCGGGGGGATGCAAGCGTCATCGCTACCTTTTATATAAAGAGATTATATGGATAGCCAATTGCGTCGCAAAAATCCGATAAATATCGGTATCCGACACTTTGCCATTAGCCAGCCAACGCTCGCTAAGATGTCCTTCTTTGACGAAACTAAGGCGCGCCGGAGTCCTGGTGGATGCGCCATTGCTGAGGTCTATGTAAGCCTCAATCCGACGCAGATTAAACTGTTCAAAAGCATGCTCGACAAAAGCCGCCAGCGCTTCATGCATATAGCTCGTTGCCCACTGTGCACGTACTATTCCGTATCCGAGATACGGCGTGCAAGTTTTGCGGGTCGCTTATAGACAACATGCAAGTTCCTATGGTCTGCTGATCTGCTAGAATCTGAATTCCTAGAAGGAAATAATGCCCCATGCTGATGCGCCACGATATCGTTCGTAATCAACTGGTGCGTCACATCGATTGAAACCCAGGGCACCGTACTCCAGTAGTACATGACTTCTGGATCAGAAAATATGGGTAAGAGCAAGACGGCGTCAGATTGCTGCAGCTGGCGCAACGCCAGGCGTGGCGTCGATAACAGCGTGGGAATAATGGATGGCATACAAAAGCGTGGTGAGGATTACGTTTGACAGGAGCTTAAGCGAAAACCGCAGCACAGGATATGCGTATCGTTATCCCATGCCTCTAGCGTCGTCCTTCGCAGTGGCTATCTCGGATAACTCAAAGGCATCGCTGTACAGGAATGATTTCTTTAGCGGCGTGCCGTAGTCCGCGACACACCCGTAGGCAATCACTTTTTGATCGCAGTCTTACTTAGCCCTGGCAATGATCGCTTCACTTTTGTCGCCCTTCCGGTTTTCGGCAGCCCAATAAGTCATTCTCATTCACTTATCCTAAATCCAAATAGTTGCGATCTTGGCTTGCCAGTTTGCGCAACCGCTTATTGATTCATCAAAATTATTATCAGTGCTGATCGTGTGAATCGGCAAGGACTTTCAACAAAAGCAAAAGGCTTACAATCATGCAAGGCCTGTTCTATCGAGACTTGATCTTCTGGCACCAACGCCGCATCCACAACGTATCAGCAATGACCGGAACGCTATTCCAGATACGCGAGGAATCGGCGTACTTTAGACGAGGGTCTCCAGAGCGATCAGCTCGGCCAAAGTCTGGCGGCGACGGATCACGCGATGCGTGTCGTTCTGTATCAGGACTTCAGGCAACAAAGGACGACTGTTGTAGTTGGATGACATCGACGCACCATAGGCGCCGGTATCATGTAATACCAGATAGTCACCAACCCGCGCCGGCGGCAACTGGCGCGGCTCGACGACGCCACCTTCGAGTTGGGTGAAGACGTCGCCGGATTCGCACAGCGGCCCCGCCACCACTGTGGGACGCGACGTGACATCCGTCGGTGCTTGGCCTTGATAGATCAGCGAAATACGATGAAAGCTGCCGTACATGGCAGGCCGCATCAGATCATTGAAACCGGTGTCAACCAGCACAAAGTGATTGTTGCCGTTGTCCTTGACCGCACGGACCTCCGACAGCAGCACACCGGCTTCCGCCACCAGGAAACGGCCCGGTTCGATTTCAAGGCGGACCTGATGGTCGAGGTGAGCTTCGATTTCCTTGCGCGCGGCATCCCACAAAGAAAAATAGTGATCGCAATCGATTCGCGCACCGTCCTCTTGGTACGGAATCGACAACCCACCGCCGGCCGACACTGCCTCTATATCACAATTCAAACGCTTGACCGTATCGATCATCGCCGTGCACACCTGCTGCAGATGGCTGTAATCGACACCGGAACCGATGTGCATGTGCAAGCCGACCAGTTTCAGGCCATGCTTCTGGATCACTTGCAGCGCACACTTCAGATCAGTATACCAGATACCGTGCTTGCTGTTTTCGCCGCCGGTATTGGTCTTGGCGCTGTGGCCGTGGCCGAAACCCGGATTGATACGCAGCCAGACCCGAGAGCCTCGCTTGGCAACGCCGAGTTGCTCCAGCATGTCGATCGAGCCGGCATTGACTTCGATATCCATTTGGGTAATCCGCGCCAGCGTCACCGGATCCAGCAAATCGGCGGTGAAC
Source organism: Collimonas sp. UBA1456 (assembly GCA_002325825.1). Taxonomy (GTDB): domain Bacteria; phylum Pseudomonadota; class Gammaproteobacteria; order Burkholderiales; family Burkholderiaceae_D; genus Collimonas. The sequence goes on along the minus strand of DCSW01000072.1, from coordinate 1,550 downwards.
ACCAATCCGGCCGGCTCGCCCTGCGGGCTGTATCCGGCCAGTAATGCACGTTCGATTTCGCCCAACGATACGGCATCAACCTGCACGCCCTGCTCGCGCATGAGTTTCAGAATAAAGATATTTGAACAAGCTTTCTGAGCAAAGCGGATGACGTCGAAAGCGCGTAATTGCTGAATGCGCTCGACAATCGTTTGCGCATCGTAGATCCAGATTGGCGTGCCATGCTGGCGGGCGAGATCGGGAAAGGTAGCAAACTGAGCCGGGGTCATGATGATTCTTCAAAATAAATAGATAGTTGAGGGTATCTCCCCCCCCAAAACAGGATTTAATAAAATATCATTTGTCAATGTCGAAATGAAGGTGCATCAAATAGCGTGTTAGACGTGTACCAATTTTGGTTAATAAATAGAGCTGTTCGGGCCTTAGATTTTTCTCTTTTCACTTCACACTGCACTGCGAGGCAGAATTGGGGTGATGGGCGCAGTGCAGCGGTAATCTCCCCCACAAAAAAGTATCAATTAAAAGTAGAATTTCCTTAAATGCGATTTTGAGGAAGTTTTACATGAAGACATCACGCTTTACCGGAAGTCAGATCATTAACATCTTGAACCCGACCAAGGCGGCACGCTATTGCCGGATCTTTGTCGTGAGCATAGTATGAGTTCGGGTTCGTTCTACAAGTAGCACGAGCAAATACGGTGACATGGATGCGTCGATGATGAAAGAAGAAGGTGTACGCGGAAGAGAGGCTGAATGCCGAGATCATTACGGAGGCGATTCAAAAAAAGTCGTAAATCCGTCTCACTGCCGTGAGATGGCACAAACGACAGTCTGAGCAGATGGGATCAGCCTCAGTAACGCACGAGCGACCTTCGCGATCAGCCAGCATAAATGTCGCGTGACTAATGTCACGCAAAGCGCACTTGAAACGGCCATGAATGGCTCGTTAAAAGTGAAAACAACACTAGCATGTGTTTTTATTGTACCTGAAAGTACACAGGAAAAGAAACTCGGAAAGGATGTTTCTCGCGTTGACCTATACGTCAAAGTGCGTCGGGCTGTGATGGTCTAGAATAGGAGGTGGCGTGCTGTTGCACGCTGCCTCGACATCCATCGCAATACCTTCAGAAAGGTGCACCAGTTTGCAACGCCACTCGGTTATCCGTGGCTGCGTGGTCAATTCGATGCCATCGTTCAGTGCATGACCAGCGACAGAGCGGCGCTGATACCCTTTCCAGTAACATCTTATGGCGCCATTCACAAGCAAAGCGGCCGGGTGTCCTCACAAGCGCTGGTCCGTTATCGCACTTACGACTATTCAGTACCGACGCAATACGGTCATCCGGCGGTGCTAGTTGAAGGCATCATCGATTGGGTCGACATCTATTTGGTCGGCAAGCCAGAGCGCACTGCTCATCATCGCTGCAGTCATGCCAAAGCCGACTTGGTAATCCATCCACTGCACTATCTGGCCTTGCTGGAGAAGAGACCGCGTGCTTTCGAGTCTTCACAACGGCGGCAGCCCTGGTACATGAACTGATGGAAGCGCA
>DCSW01000130.1 GCA_002325825.1 Collimonas sp. UBA1456 | reverse complement strand
CAATCTCTTTGAAATACTAGATTGAACCGTGCATATCTACACAAATCTATTTACAGGTTCAAATCCGATGGAATTCAGATATTTGATGGCAAGGCCAAACGCAACTGCACCGATAACAGCTCATCATGAATGACCAGCAATGTCTAATCAACAAAATTATCTCTGCCCCCTCTGCACGCGGGTTCGCTGGTGGCCATAATCAATTCGGATGGCGAAAAACTATCCAAACAGAATGACGCCCAGGCGATTGATGTGAGATAGCCGATATAATCGCTGAACAAGGCTGCCTGGTTCCCCGGCCTGGATATCGGACCGATCGACAGCATCGCCGCATTCTGGCCCCTGGCTACCACTGCCTGAAGGGATCTAGAATTGATTCGCCCAAGGTTGAACCCGGATTAGCGCTTTGGCAAACCGCCCAACAGCGCCGCCAACTTGACCTGCGGCTTAATCGGGGCGCCCACCGGGGCCGCACTAAAATCACCCGCATCAGGAGTGGCAGTCGGCTCGTATGGTTTTAGGAACCAGGGATCAATTTTTTCCTTGCGTCCGCTCGGAGTCGGTGGTGACGTATAGGAGCTGCAGGTATGTTGCGAGCTAGAGCCCGATGCGGCTCTATGGTTATCTCCTCGATCGGCGGCAGCCGACTTGGCAATGAAACCAGTCAGCTCGGCCCGCACAAATTTGTGCTTGATCATCTTTTCGATCTCGACCAGCAAGCGTTCATCCTTGTCGGCGTACAGTGAAATTGCATCGCCGGAGGCGCCGGCACGGCCGGTACGGCCAATCCGATGCACATAATCCTCGGCGTTGTATGGCAAGTCGAAATTGATCACGCATGGCAGTTCAGCGATATCCAGACCGCGTGCGGCAACATCGGTCGCCACTAACACTTCGATCTCGCCTTGCTTGAACGCTTCCAGTGCGGCCATCCTCTCATTCTGCGTCTTGTCGCTATGAATCGCAGAAGCTTTGACGCCTTCGCTCTCCAGATGGCGCACCAGGCGCGAGGCGCCGATCTTGGTATTCGAGAAAACGATCACCTGCTTGAGCTTGCGTTCACGAATAATGAACGATACCGCCTTCTCCTTGGTTTTCTCATCGACGCGGTAAATGGTCTGCGTAACGTTGTCTGCGGTGGCATTGCTGCGTGCCACTTCAATAGTCACTGGATTCTTGAGGAAATTCGACGCTAACTTTTTAATCTCACTCGAAAACGTGGCCGAGAACATCAGGTTCTGGCGTTCTTCCGGCAGCAGGTTGATGATGCGCTGCAAGTCCGGTAAGAAGCCCATATCCAGCATGCGGTCCGCTTCGTCCATGACCAGAACTTGCGTCTGCGACAGATTTACCGTTTTTTGCTGAACATGGTCCAGCAATCGTCCCGGCGTAGCAATCACGATTTCGGCGCCAGAGCGCAGCGCAGCCGTTTGTGGCGCAATATCGACACCGCCAAATACGACAGTCGCACGCAACGATGTATGCCTGCTGTAGGCCTTGACGTTATCGGCCACCTGATCTGCAAGTTCGCGGGTTGGCGTCAGGATCAACACGCGTACCGGATGTCGTGCTGGCGAAGCGCTGGTATTGGCATGCCTCAGCAGCAGTTGGATGATCGGTAACGAAAAACCGGCAGTTTTTCCTGTGCCGGTTTGTGCCACGCCCATTACATCACGCCCCTGCAATACTATCGGGATCGCCTGCGCCTGGATCGGCGTCGGATTAACATAGCCCTGGTCTCTCAGCGCACGCTGGATATCCGGGGACAGCCCAAAGTCTTCGAAACGGATGGAGGATGCAACGGGCACTGCTGGATCGAGTTGAATCTCGGACTTGATGTCTGACATGGTAGTTGGCGACCTTCGGTTCAAAATGCACCCAAATAACGAATCTACATCCGCAAAGGCACTATTTGCCTCCAATTTTATCCGTGAATTCGTGTCGGCCCATCAACACTGACGCTTGCATATAACATGCAAAGACGACGGCATCCGAGCCAAATGATTGTGGGAACGTCGTAACGGCGATCGCCAACCAGATTGTTTTTTAGTCATTGATTTCCGGCACATTTTATCCCAGAATTAATTATTATACGCGTTGCCGGCAATTTTCTCAGATTCCGCGTTCGTTAAGCGGCCAACGTGGCCGCACGTTGAACGCATAATCACGTTGCGCTGCTTGCGGTTTGAGTTGCAGCCGCATGGCAGCGGCGAATGCAATCATCGCGCCATTGTCGGTGCAAAACTCCAATTCCGGATAATACACACGGAACCGGCGCTTCACCGCAGCGGCATTCAGTGCGTTGCGCAATTGCTGATTGGCACTGACGCCACCTGCGATCACCAACCGCTTGAGACCGGTATGTTTTAGAGTGCTCAGGCATTTGGCGACCAGTACATTCACCAACGCATCGACAAAGCAGCGTGCTATATTTGCCTTATCCTGTTCACTGATCGTTGCCGGATGTTTTTTGATCAACGTCAGTACCGCTGTCTTGAGACCCGAGAAGCTGAAATTCAGATTTTTAGAATGCAACATGGGCTGTGGTAATTGGTACGAAGACGGATCGCCAAACTCGGCCAGCCGGGAAATCGCCGGTCCACCGGGATACCCGAGACCAAGCAACTTGGCCGATTTGTCGAAAGCTTCACCGGCCGCATCATCCAGCGTCTCACCCAGCAAAGTGTATTGGCCGACACCGTCGACCCGCATCAATTGGGTGTGACCGCCGGAGACCAGCAACGAGACGAAGGGAAATTCCGGCGCGTCACTGCTGGCTAGCAAAGGCGACAGCAAATGTCCCTCAAGATGATGTACACCCAGCATGGGCTTATCCAGAGCCAGGCCAAGGCCACAGGCAATCGATGCACCAACCAGCAAAGCGCCAGCCAAACCAGGCCCTTGGGTATAGGCAATGGCATCGATATCGTGACGGTCGATGCTGCTTTTCGCTAGCACTTGTTGTAATAAAGGAATAGCGTGCCGGATATGGTCGCGCGAAGCCAGCTCCGGCACCACACCGCCATATTTCTCATGCATCGCTACCTGCGAATACAAAGCATGGGCCAGCAAGCCGCGCTGCGTGTCGTACAACGCTATGCCGGTTTCATCACAGGAAGATTCAACGCCAAGAACAATCATGAGGGGGGAGCATTTTTTACAATATCATATTGTAAAAGAAAGCGCAGGCGGCATTCACTACCGCTGCTAATCCTTGTCGATGCGTTGCATTGCCTGCCCCCCCCAGAAAAGCCAGTTGCTGCGAAAACCTAGTGCAGGCAGTGCATGTCCACAGATGTATCCTGACTCGAGCACGGGTCAGGAGCGACAGACTGGCGTCTTGCGCTTGCGACAAGAGCATCTGGGTATCGCGGTAGTGCGAAATTCGGTGTTTACATGACATAAAAGGTATTTAATCTCGCTCGGGAAAAATTGGCCAACGCTAATCATATCGGTTGACGCCAATTAGTCGTACGACCTGCTCAATATTTACAATAAATCTTAAGGCCTGTTATCAATGCCTCAGGCCTGCGCGCCGAACCAGTTGAGTCGCAGGCACTCACGTAGCCGGGTGCGGGCTCGGTATAGCAAGACCCGGGCGTTGGCAGCAGTAATGTTGAGCTCCTTGCAAATGGCATAGGTATCCAGCTCAAGCCACTCGCGCATAATGAAAATACGTCCAGTCTTGGCCGGGAGCTTGTCGATGCATAACTGCAGAATATCGAAAAATTCTTTGCGCTCTAAAGCCTGATCCGGATTGCTCCAGTCGGACGCGGCTTCTACTGCATGCCTTGCCGGGGTGAACAAACTATCGATCATGTCGGCGTCGCTGCGATCGATATCTTTATCCGGATTCAACTGTACCTTGTTTTTGCTGCTGCGCAACTAATCCAACAGCTTGTGCTTGAATATACCGATGACGTAGGTCTTGAAGGACGACTGTTCTTTGAAGCGATCGAGATACTCCATCACGGCCAGTATAATTTCCGACACAGCGTCTTCTGCCAGTGTTTCAGTGCGCAACTGCAGCGCGGCAAAGATGGCGCACGCAGCCTTTCACGTAATGATGCATACGATCCGTATTCTACGATGCTGGATGGCCGGGTCTCGGATCTGGAGATGCACGGCATATTGCTGGCCATGCGCATCAAGGTCGAATCGGTGATTCAAATTGCCGACTTTCTCGACGCCGTCGAAGCATCATTAACACCGATACAGATACCATCGGAAAGTGTGCAACGATACGCACCGATCGTTATTCCCAGCTACAACGGCTCGCGCCATATGGCAAATCCGACGGCACTGCTGTCGATGCTGCTGCATGGCGTGTCTATCGATATAGACCGCGTCACCAGCGCCGAAATTTTTCAGTCCATGGGACACTCGATCTGCAACAACATCGACCAAGTAAAAAAGTGCTCCAAACAACAGATTCCCGCGTTCATGTCAATCGATTTGTTGGCGCCGAAAATGGCTCGGATGCTGGCCATGCGACGGATCCTGGAGGCGCAATTCGACCCACACATTGATCAAGATCATCCAGCCGTTTGCTACTCCAACATTGCGCCTGACGTCATACACGCATCCGTAATATCTGGCCATGCTGAGCGCCTATACCAGCACTAGCGCTCAACGGGACGGCGTATTTTTGATGTGCGGCACCGATGGTGAAACCGTGTCGAATGCCAAGAAGTTATAAAAAAATCGACTGATTCCATGCTGGCACGCAAACCACCCTGGTGGAAAAACAACTGGCAGCAGAAAAAATTCCTGTATTGCCAGAACAAACCGATGCAAACCGATGCACACAGTACCGCAATCTGGAGCCAGCAAGCATTGATAAATCAGAGCTTGATACCCAAGCCGATTGCGGAATGAAGTTAATTTAATCAAAGGCTGACAAACTATTTTCTGTGTTACCAAAACCGGGGCATGCATTACCTATACTTTTCAACAATCAAAAATTGTCAGCGTCTTTGTGCCAATAGGGAACAAACTCGGTAGCATCCTCCCAAGCACATCGGAATAAAAACGTAATCAAGCCAAGGCGACCCGGCTTAACGACATGATGCGAAGGTAGTTCATCGATCAGCAACACACCATTCATCTACCGATATGGCATCCTGCGGCGTCGTTGTAACGACGCAAAACCAACTCTCTGGAGGATCCATGAACTGGACTCTTCCGCCCTTTGCACTAGCACATCCCATCCAATGAAATGTGCTGTTACTATCTGGCAGCTTACTGCAATGTGGGATAGCCTTAAGCATCATTGGACGATTGTTTTGGGGTGCGTTATCATCGCTGCCGCGATTATAGCTGTGCTGGCATTGACGCCACCGCAAAAATGGGGGAGCGTGAGAGCATTGCAAATTGGGCAGCTTCCAACCCCTATCACAACACTGATAGAACCGACCACCCAATCAGACGAGCGCTTCAAGCAACGCCAATTACAAGGTACAAAATGAAGCGCTAACCTCAGCAGGCTTGGCCCTGGATGAAGATAGCGATGGGCGCGCGCGCCTACTCCGCAAAACACCGAAGGCAATCGCTGGAAAAAAACACCGATTTCGTCGATATCAGCGTAGCCGGTTTCTCATCTAGCGAAGCAAAAGCCAATCTGAACTCGGCGGTTCAGGCCTTCATCAATTCACACAGCGTAGGGTTGGAATCGATGCTCAAACGAACCTGGATTACCTACCAGCCGCAGGCCAACGCCATTCAAATGGGCCGGGCCAATTCTGAGAAGGCTCGCTTAGAAGTGAACTTCAAGAACGCATCGGACCCAACAATGGGCGCCAAATTTGAATCCAGCGTGGTAGCAAGCGAATTGCTCATCAAGCAGGAGGAATTGATACGAAGTCTGACGGCGGAACAAGCAGGTTTGGTCGATCTGCGCACAAAAAACAATACCTTTCCAATCATTCTGGCTGATGCGATTTTCGTACCGAAGAAACTATACTCTCCTAAACTTTAGTTTTTTTCTTGCTGTCGGCCTTTTTCTTGGGGCAATAGTGGGCGATACTCTAGTTTTGTTTATAGATCGAATTTTCACAAAAGTCTGACTGCCNNGGCAGTCAGACTTTTGTGAAAATTAACGGCAAGATTGTGTAAAAGCGAGATAAGACTTCCATTTATTGGTTTTCCCCGCTATAATTTTTTATTTACGTATATAAACTTGGTTTTTAATTTACATGACCACAATTCATCTTAAAGAAAACGAACCGTTCGAAGTCGCTATGCGTCGCTTCAAGCGCACCATTGAAAAAACAGGTTTGCTGACTGACTTGCGTGCACGCGAATTCTACGAAAAGCCAACTGCTGAGCGCAAACGTAAGCTCGCAGCAGCTGCGAAGCGCCATTACAAACGCATCCGTAGCCAGCAACTGCCGAAAAAATTGTACTAATAATTGCATTAATTTTTCATCGCACTAGGTGCGGTTGATTGAATAAAATTATAAACCCGCTCCGGTATTTCTACGCAGCGGATTTTTTCTGTTTATGGTTAGGTTTATTGCAATGTATCCGTTGCCATAAAAATTAATAGCAAAACCGCGCAACAAAGGCAAAATAGAGGTAATAAGCGGCCTTAAAAAACCGTAGCGAACGCTGTAATGTCGGCAGCTAAAGCGCAACCGTGGGAGAATGCGGTGAGTATAGCGTGGCCAGGATGGCAGCGTGCTGTAGGTATTTCGAGGTCCAGATATTTCAGCATCTTAATTTAATCACTTTAGTTCTCCATCCAACACGAAACCCCACCACTTGGAGAACTGCATGAGCTTGAAAGAACAGATTACCGACGACATGAAAGAAGCGATGCGCTCCAAGGATACGATCAAACTGAGCGCGATCCGGTTGATTACCGCCGCGATGAAGCAAAAGGAAATCGATGAGCGCATCGAGCTGAACGATACCCACGTTCTGACCATCATCGAAAAAATGATCAAGCAGCGCAAGGATTCGATCACCCAGTTCGAAGCCGGTGGCCGTCAGGATTTGGTAGACATCGAGAAAACTGAACTTGCGATCCTCTCGACTTACATACCGGCAGGCTTATCGGAAGCGGAAATCCAGGAAGAAGTCGCCACAGCAGTGGCTATCAGCGCAGCCGCCGGACCGCAAGACATGGGCAGGGTAATGGCAATACTGAAACCGAAGATGGCCGGCCGTGCCGATATGACGGCGGTATCAGCGCTGGTGAAAGCGATATTGACCAACGCCTGAACACATAAAATATCCGATATAGTTCCTATCTCCATCAAATCTACGTGATCCCGCAATCGTTTATTCAGGACCTGCTCAACCGCGTCGACATAGTCGACGTGGTTGGTAAATACGTCCAATTGAGAAAGGGAGGCGCCAACCTGATGGGCTTGTGCCCGTTCCATAACGAGAAATCCCCCAGCTTCACCGTCAGCCCGACCAAACAGTTCTATCACTGTTTCGGCTGCGGCGCACACGGGACAGCGATCGGCTTTCTGATTGAATACTCCGGGCTAGGTTTTGTGGAAGCGGTCAATGATTTGGCGCAAGGCGTCAGCATGACGGTACCAGACAACGACGACAAGATTCCCCCTGCGCAGCGAGCAGAGTGCCAGGCCAAAAGCCTGGCGCTGTCGGACGCGATGAGCAGCGCCTGCGATTTCTATCGACAGCAATTGCGCAACGCTACGCACGCAGTCGATTATTTAAAGCGGCGCGGCCTGACCAGTGAAGTGGCCGCCAGGTTTGGATTGGGCTACTCCCCAGACAACTGGGACAGCCTGCGCCAGGTGTTCCCGAATTACGAAGTCAGGGCACTGGTCGAAGCCGGGCTGGTGATCGATCGCACCGATGAAAAAGGCAATAACCGTAAACGCTATGACCGCTTTCGCGATCGCATCATGTTTCCAATTCGCAACACCAAAGGTCAAGTCATCGGCTTTGGCGGCCGCGTGCTGGATAGTGGCGAACCGAAGTACTTGAATTCTCCGGAAACACCCCTATTTCAGAAAGGGAGCGAATTGTATGGCTTGTTCGAGGCGCGCCAGGCAATAAGGGGGGCTGGCTACGTGCTGGTGACAGAAGGTTACATGGACGTGGTGGCGTTGGCACAATTTGGTTTTCCGCAAGCGGTGGCCACACTGGGAACAGCTTGCACACCAACCCATGTGCACAAGCTGTTGCGCCAAACCGATCATGTCGTATTCAGTTTTGATGGCGACAGGGCTGGTCGGAGAGCTGCGCGGCGCGTGCTGCCTGCCTGCCTGCCGCACGCCACTGATAACAAAGTGGTTAAGTTTTTATTTTTACCACAGGAACACGACCCGGATAGTTTTGTCAGAGAAATGGGCGCAGAGGCATTCGAAAGTCAAATTCATGACGCAATGCCACTATCGCAGTTTCTACTCAACGAGGTGACAGCCGAAACCGATTTGAGCACTTTGGAAGGACGAGCGCGGGCGCAATTCGATGCCAAGCCGTTGCTGCAATTGATGCCACCATCATCGTTGCGGCTACAAATTGTCCGTGAACTGGCGCAGCTGACGCAATCGACGCCAGCCGAAATTGAGTCATTATTCGAGCTGACCAAACCGATCGCCGCGACACGCCACGCGCCGCCGCGTGGTAAACGCCCTGCCCCGATCGGACTGGAGCGGCAAATTATCCGCCTGCTGGTGGCGCATCCGGCACTTGCCTCCGAGTTGGACGACGCGGCACTGGATGCGGTAGCGCACTTTGCCCCAGATCTGGCGGAAATGTTAGCGCGCCTGATTACCGCTAGCCATGAAATGGGCGACCAGGCGAATTTTGCGACACTGGCAGAGCATTTGCGTAAAGGCGGCGAGAATTTTGAATCCTTGATTGCAGAAATTGCGGCGGAATGGGAATCGGAAACAGAGACTGCAAGATTAGAACTGGCGGGCGCAATTCGCCAGACTAAAATAAAGATATTGAAAAATGAACTTGATCAGCTTGCGGCGTCCGGCTTAGGTAGCGACGAAGCGCGCCAGCAATATCGAGGTTTGATGCAAAAGCAGGAGCAATTACGGCGCGAAGCTGAGGCGGAAACCAGCTTATGCTAAAAATTCTCTGAAAATACAGGTAGGTCAAGATCAGGACAAGGCCCACAACAACAAGATCCGGGACGTTTCGATTGGAAGAATGTCCCCATTATGTTACAATTAAAGATTTAGATTAAACTTCTTAGAAGTAGCCTATTTAGCTACTGAATTGATAGTAACACTAGTTTTTCTGAATGGGATAGAAACGTAGAGAGATGTGGTGAGCAGGCGGCTTTGTCGGCGATTTAAACTTGGTAAAGTTTAAACGAACTGACAGCGGGCCGCAATAACCATAGCGCAAATCAGTGTAACCAAATTGGTATTTGATTCCATGGCGAACGCAATGAAAATATCCGTAAAATCCCTGACACTTTTTGTTAAAGATACGAAGCCAGCAGCGGCTAGATCAAGCGCCTCTTCCTCAATACCGAAATACTCCGTAAAGAAAACGGCAGCTTCATCGGAATCGCCTACTAAGCCCGTTAACAAGAAAGTAATCTCTAAAGCAACTGCAACAACCACGAAGGAAAGTGCATCAAGAACTGTTGCAAAACTAGTATCTGTGAAATCGAAAGCCCCTGTGACAAACAAGAAACTTCAACTCAAAGTCGTCAGATCATCACAAAATGCAGCCGCGGCTCCGGTCAAAGCCGATGTTAGTGTGATGATTGGGTCAGGCGTAAGTCAAACCACGGATGCCGCAACACTGGCAGCGATTGATACTTCCGGCTATATCCTACCGTCGGTCAAAGTTCCCGGACGTCGTGGTCGCAAGCCAAAAGAATTTCAGCCGGAAAACGATGAAGTGGCAGCACTCAACGCGGTCGAACGGGCCGAGCTGAAAGCCGCCGACAAGGCCAAGGCCAAGGATCGCAAAGCCAGGGAAAAGGCGTTGCTGAAAGATGCATTCTCGTCCGACACTGAAGCCAGCGAAGAAGAACTCGAAGCGCGTCGGCAAAAGCTCAAAATGCTGATCAAGATGGGTAAGGAACGTGGTTTTCTGACCTTCTCCGAAATCAATGATCACCTGCCTGAAAATATTATCGATCCTGAAGCCATCGAAGGCGTCATCGGTACGTTCAGCGACATGGGCATCGCAGTCTACGAACAAGCGCCTGACGCAGAAACATTGCTGCTGTCCGACACCGTTGCCACCGTCGCCAGTGATGATGATGCCGAGGCCGCTGCTGAAGCCGCGCTGTCGACCGTCGCCTCGGACTTCGGCCGTACCACCGACCCGGTCCGCATGTATATGCGTGAAATGGGTTCGGTCGAATTATTGACACGCGCAGGCGAAATCGAAATCGCCAAACGTATCGAAGACGGCTTGAAAGACATGATCCAGGCAATTTCGGCTTGTCCGACCACTATCGCCGAAATCCTGCTGGCAGCCGACAAGATCGGCAAGGATGAAATCAAGATCGACGAAATCGTTGACGGCCTAGTCGACCCTAACCAGACAGACGAAGCAGTAGCGGTGAGCGCAGCCTCGCCTGCGACGGACGACGAGAGCGAAGAAGAGGAAGACGATGACACTAGTTCGTCGACTGGCGCCGCTGGCTTCTCGGCCGAACAACTTGAGCAACTGAAGCACGATGCGCTAGGCAAGTTAGAGACCATTTCTACGCAGTTCGACAAGATGCGCAAGGCTTTCGAAAAAGAGGGCTACAACTCGAAGCCGTATGTCAAAGCGCAGGGAATCATCTCGAACGAATTACTGGGTATCCGTTTCACCGCCAAAGTTGTAGAAAAACTGTGCGACACATTGCGCGGCCAAGTTGACGAAGTGCGTCAAATCGAACGTCAGATCTTGGACGTCGTGGTCAACAAGTGCGGCATGCCGCGCACGCACTTCATCAAGGTTTTCCCTGGAAATGAAACCAATCTGGGCTGGGTTGACGATGAAGTCGATGGTAACTATACATACAGCTCTGTGCTGAGTCGTAACATACCGGCAGTAAAAGAACTGCAGCAACGCCTGATCGACCTACAGGCACGCATCGTACTGCCTTTGCCAGATCTACGCGGTATCAATAAGAAAATGGGCGCCGGCGAGCGTAAGGCGCGCATGGCCAAGCGTGAAATGACCGAAGCCAACTTGCGTCTGGTCATTTCGATCGCAAAGAAATATACTAACCGCGGTTTGCAATTCCTGGATCTGATCCAGGAAGGTAATATCGGTTTGATGAAGGCGGTAGACAAGTTCGAATATCGCCGCGGCTACAAATTTTCTACTTACGCGACATGGTGGATCCGTCAGGCCATCACACGTTCGATCGCCGATCAGGCCCGCACCATCCGCATCCCAGTGCACATGATCGAAACGATAAACAAGATGAACCGCATCTCGCGTCAAATCTTGCAGGAAACCGGCGCTGAGCCGGATCCGGCAACGCTGGCAATCAAGATGGAAATGCCGGAAGATAAGATCCGCAAGATCATGAAGATCGCCAAGGAGCCGATTTCGATGGAAACACAGATCGGCGACGATGACGATTCGCATCTAGGCGATTTCATCGAGGACACCAACACTTTGGCGCCGGCCGATGCCGCGTTGCACGCATCGATGCGCAGCGTCGTCAAGGACATCCTCGATTCGCTGACCCCACGCGAAGCGAAGGTTTTGCGCATGCGTTTCGGTATCGAAATGTCGACCGACCACACGTTGGAAGAAGTCGGCAAGCAGTTCGACGTAACGCGTGAGCGCATCCGTCAAATAGAGGCTAAAGCGCTGCGCAAGCTGCGCCACCCTTCGCGCTCAGACAAGCTGAAAAGCTTTCTTGAAGGCAATTAAATCAAATAACAGTGAATCATTCAGTATTTTTGGCTGATTAACTGTTACTTACGCTACCTTTAGTCCCGGTATTCTTCTATGATACGAGACTTCCCTGTCGTTTAAGATGTTGTTATGAGCGCATTCGATGAGTCACTGCGAGCGTCGCGCAACTGTCCTGAGAAATTGGGCCCCTAGCTCATGCTTGGTTAGAGCAGCGGACTCATAATCCGTTGGTGCCCAGTTCGACTCTGGGGGGGCCTACCAGATAAGATAAAAGAGTTACATGNNCATGTAACTCTTTTATCTTATCTGTGTTTGTATGATACATAGATTGACCTGTCTGATTTTTCAGGACCACACTAATCTGTGATAGCTCCGGTTAATAAATCATTGCATGCCTTCTTGCTGCACTCTTCAGATCGAACCTCTCAGAGCCCGTTCGAAATCTTTTG
>DCSW01000067.1 GCA_002325825.1 Collimonas sp. UBA1456 | reverse complement strand
TAAAGCGTGATGTCTCCATGTACAGTTTTCTCAAAATCGCATTTAAAAAAATTTACGTTTAACAGATAATCTGTTGCGGGGGTGAACTGGCCCAGCATCACACTAGCGGCGTTGTGATCTAGAGCTGCCTTCAGCACGTCCCCGGTGTAGATGCTGGTCTGTGACAGTGTTCCGCGAAATAATTCTTCAGCGTAGGTCAGACAATTTTTGACGTCGAAAAATAAAACAAGAAAAGATTCATTGGCCTTGTTCATCAGCAGTAGTTGCAGATGTTATTTTAACGCGGCCGGTGAATTGAAACTATTGTCACTTTCCCGTTCTTCCACGAGCGAGCGCCTGCCAAGCTAAAGGAATGCTTGTAACTGCACAAATTTTGCCGGGCAGAGGCCATGGATAGCCGAGAAATCGGTGAGTGAGGCAGCAAACAAGCTATTCAGTGAGTCGAAGTGCTATCTCATTTCGCGTCCCAGATCGAACACACTTTTGGCGGCCACACCCATGCGTAAGAACACTGCGAGCAGTTCTACGTCAGACAGTGCTTGTGGATAGTGTTTGAGCAAGCGCTCATGCGGTCGCTGAGCTTTGGGCTAATCGTTAATTGCGATATTGTGATTGCGATGCCTATCGTCTTATCGATCACGTCATATAGCTGAAGGTGGCTTACAATATCACCTTCAGATTATCACCTTTAGATCTACAATTGATTTTTTGCAAATAGTGCCTATGCCTAACTCATCTCTGCCAGTCGTTACCGAAGCATCTTACTTAACCTTGCACTACCGTCTGGCATTGCGGGAGGGCACAGACATTGTCAGTACCTTCAGGGGGTCGCCAGCCACGCTGCAGTTCGGTATGGGGCAACTGGCGCCGTTTTTGGAAGCATGTTTGCTGGGTCTGGCGGAAGGTGAGCACCGTACTTTCGAGCTGCCACCGGGGCAGGCTTTTGGGTCGCGCAATCCAGAATTGATGCAACGCGTATCGCGTGCCACGTTACGTCAGAACTCGCAATTGGGGGAGGAGTATCGTGTCGGCGATCTGGTGGAATTTGCGGCGCCGGGCGGCGGTCAATTTGCCGGTGTAATGCGGGAGATTGACGAGCAGGGCGCCTTGTTTGATTTTAATCATCCGCTGGCCGGCCAACCGGTGAAGTTCGAAGTGCAGATCATCGGCATTTTGTAATTTGCATCCCAGTTTGCAGCAAAAGGAATATGGAAATGGAAAAAGAGATTTTGCTGGCGCAACCGCGCGGCTTTTGCGCCGGCGTTGATCGCGCGATTGAAATCGTTGAGCGCGCTCTGGAGCAGTTCGGTGCGCCGATTTATGTGCGTCACGAGATTGTTCATAACGCTTATGTGGTCGCTAATTTACGCGACAAGGGTGCGATTTTCATCGAAGAATTGGCGGATGTGCCAGCTGGGAATACGGTAATCTTTTCGGCGCATGGGGTTTCCAAGGCGGTTCAGGAAGAGGCTGAAGTGCGCGGTCTGAAAGTGTTCGACGCTACTTGCCCGCTGGTCACCAAGGTGCATATAGAAGTGGCCAAGATGCGCCGAGAAGGGCGGGAAATAGCCATGATTGGCCATCGGGGTCACCCGGAAGTAGAAGGCACGATAGGGCAGACCAAGGAGGGCATGCACTTGATCGAGACGGTTGCCGATGTTGAACAATTGCAGGTTGCCAATCCTGATTTACTGTCCTATGTGTCGCAGACCACGTTGTCGGTCGACGATACAGCGGATGTGATCGCCGCGCTGAAGAGTAAATTTCCGGCCATCACCGAGCCGAAAAAGGGCGATATCTGTTACGCCACCACCAATCGCCAGCAGGCTATCAAATTCATGGCGCCACAAGTCGAGATAGTGATCGTGGTCGGTAGCCAGAACAGTTCGAATTCCAACCGCCTGCGTGAAGTGGCTGAAAAGATGGGCACCGCGGCCTATATGGTGGACAACGCCGGGCAGATTGATTCCGCCTGGCTGCAAGGAAAAAACCGCATCGGCGTCACCGCCAGTGCTTCCGCGCCGGAGATCCTGGTGCAGGCGGTCATCGCCCGTTTGAAGGAGTGCGGCGTCAAAAGCGTGCGGACTCTCGATGGCGCTGAGGAAAACGTCACTTTCCCAATGCTCAAGGGTTTGGCGCGCGCTTGATCCCTGGATGACGGAATGACGTGGCAACTTTCTGACAATGCCGTGGTTTCGCGGTATTGGCTGGCAGATTGCTACAATTAAACGCTTAATTGATTCGGTTTCTTCCCGATTGAATTTCGTCTGGATGGCGGTTTTTTGCATCATCCTAGTACGAGATTATATTCAGAAGAATATCGCGTTTTCCATCGATAGTTTTTTGTTTTCCTGGCTATCATTCCGCCGCCGCCTACATTCAAACTATCATTCCGCCGCCGTTTGAATGTAAATCTCTGTGTGAACCCCGATCAGCTGGGTAATATTGCAGTGCTGTCGGGGTTACTTATTGCTCAACGCTAGCTATAATCCGCATAGTCATGGCGCATTGTTGTGTAGGCAAGGTGCTTTAAGATACAAACGTTTTTCCATAAAGACGTATAAGAGACAAAAAATATGTGTACCCAGTTTATTCCTCTCATCCCGTTTATTCAAGCATTGCCAAATCACCTTTCCCGCTAAACGGAGAGGGCGTATCTCGGCGGCGCTAGGACATTAATCCTGGATGCCGCTTTTGTATCGGAAATGATTTTTTCTGTGCTGCATTTGATATGGTCGAAGTAATGTTCTGACCGATTTGAACCGAACTACATATAGGACAAGGAAATTATGGATATCTTTATCCAACAAGTTATCAACGGCTTGGTGCTGGGAAGCATGTATGCGTTAATTGCCCTAGGTTATACGATGGTATATGGCGTACTGAACCTGATTAACTTCGCTCACGGCGACATCTTGATGATTGGGGCGATGGTCGGCCTGTCGATCCTCAATCTGTTGCAGCATGTTGCGCCTGGGTTGCCTGGCATCGTCCAACTGGTTCTCACCATTATGGGTACGATTCCGGTCTGTATTATCGTTAGCCTGATCATTGAGCGGGTCGCTTACCGTCCGTTGCGCAATGCGCCGCGGCTGGCGCCGCTGATTACGGCGATTGGCGTCTCCAGCCTGCTGCAGACGTCTGCCATGATGATCTGGGGCCGCAGCCCGCTGCCGGTGCCGCAGGTCATGCCTTCTGATCCGGTCCATATCTTCGGCGCACTGATTTCGCCGACGCAGATCATGCTGCTGGTGCTGGCTGCTGCGTCAATGTTCGGTCTGGTGCTGCTGGTAGAAAAGGCCAAAATGGGACGCGCGATGCGCGCCACCGCCGAGAATCCGCGGGTGGCTGGCCTGATGGGTGTCGATTCGAATCGCGTCATCGTGATGACCTTCGCCATCGGCGCAGCGCTGGCAGTAGTTGCCGGCGTGATGTGGGGTGCCAATTATTCGTCGGTGCAATTCGCGATGGGCTTTGCTCCCGGCCTGAAAGCGTTCTCAGCGGCGGTTCTGGGCGGTATCGGCAATATCTACGGGGCTATGCTTGGCGGTATCCTGCTGGGCTTGATCGAAAGTCTTGGAGCCGGATATATCGGCGATCTGACTGGTAATTTTCTGGGCAGTAATTATCAGGACATCTTTGCCTTCATTGTACTGATCATCGTACTGACGTTGCGACCATCCGGCATCATGGGTGAACGTGTCGCTGATCGCGCTTAATTCGCGGAGGTTCAATGGCTCATTTTTTCGATACTAAAAAGAACCCGACCAAGGCGTATAGCAGCCTGGTCGTCCTTAGCATCCTATTCGTGATATTCGCATCCACTGCCGCCAACTTCGGTAATTCCTGGGTCCGCATCATGGACTTCGCGCTGCTCTATATCATGCTGGCGTTGGGGTTAAACATCGTGGTTGGCTTCGCCGGTCTGCTTGACTTAGGCTACATCGCGTTCTATGCGATCGGTGCCTATATGACCGGTTTACTGGCATCGCCGCAGTTCGCTTCGGTGCTGGAGTCGTTCGTCAATACCTATCCGGCCGTCGGCAATTTCCTGGTGATGATCTGCGGCCCGGAAATTACCCAGCACGGGATTCATCTGTCATTATGGGTGATCGTACCGCTGGGGGCATCTCTGGCCGGTATGTTCGGCGCCATCCTCGGCGTGCCGACCCTGAAATTGCGCGGCGATTATCTCGCCATCGTGACTCTGAGCTTTGGTGAAATCATTAGAATCTTCATGAACAACCTGAACGCGCCGGTCAACATCACCAACGGCCCACAAGGGATCAATCTGATCGATCCGATCCGCGTCTTTGGCGTCTCACTGGCTGGCGAGCGCGGTTCTAATGCAACCGTGTATTTCGGCAGCTTCGCCATGCCATCCGTGAATGCCTATTACTTCTTGTTCCTGATCCTGTGTATCGCCATCATCTTCATCTCTATCCGTTTGCAAAATTCGCGTCTGGGTCGTGCCTGGGTGGCGATCCGCGAAGATGAAGTCGCCGCTAAAGCGATGGGCATTAATACCCGTAACATGAAATTGCTGGCCTTCTCGATGGGCGCTTCGTTCGGCGGCGTGGCTGGCGCCATGTTTGCATCGTTCCAGGGCTTCGTCTCGCCGGAATCATTCTCTCTGACCGAATCGATTGCGGTTCTGGCAATGGTGGTGCTGGGCGGCATGGGACATATCCCGGGCGTGGTGCTTGGCGGCATTCTGTTGGCGACATTGCCGGAAGTATTGCGGAGTACCGTGGAACCGATACAGATGGCAGTTTTCGGCAAAGCGCTGATTGATGTAGAAGTGTTGCGCCAGCTGTTGTACGGCCTGGTGATGGTGGTCATCATGTTGACTCGCCCTGCTGGCTTGTGGCCTTCGCCCAAGCACGAAGATCGGCCGGATGCCGATGTTGATAAACTTGCTCGTGCAAGTGGCGTGGTAGAGGCTTAAGGAGCTCATATGAGCGCACCTACAATCTTAAATATATCCGGCGTCAATAAGCGGTTCGGCGGCTTGCAAGCCCTGTCCGAAGTCAACATTAAGATCCTGAAAGGACAGATATATGGCCTGATTGGACCGAATGGCGCTGGCAAGACAACTTTTTTCAATGTCATTACCGGTCTATATCAGGCCGATACCGGCAATTTCGAGTTGGCCGGTAAGCCTTACTCGCCTTCGGCTCCCCATGAAGTGGCGAAAGCCGGTATTGCTCGCACATTTCAGAACATCCGTCTGTTTGGCGAGATGACCGCTCTGGAAAATGTCATGGTCGGTTGCCACGTACGCACCCACCAGGGAGTGTTTGGCGCGGTGTTCCGCCATAAAGCTGCACGCGAGGAGGAGGCTGCGATCCGTAAACGCTCTCAGGAACTGCTGGATTTCGTCGGTATCGGCCGCTTTGGCGAGTGTACTGCGCGCCATTTGTCGTGCGGCGATCAGCGACGCCTCGAAATTGCCCGCGCGTTGGCCACCGAGCCGCAATTGCTGGCGCTCGACGAGCCTGCGGCCGGTATGAACGCAACCGAAAAACTGGCCCTGCGCGAGCTGCTGGTAAAATTCAAGAGTGCAGGAAAAACCATTTTGCTGATCGAACACGATGTCAAGTTGATGATGGGCTTGTGCGATCGCCTGACTGTACTGGATTATGGCAAGCCAATTGCGGAAGGGCTGCCCGCCGAAATTCGGAAGAATCCGGCTGTGATTGAAGCCTATCTGGGAGGTGGTCACTGATGGCAATCAATATCCTCAAGATCAGCAACCTGAAAGTCGCTTACGGCGGCATCCAAGCGGTCAAAGGCGTGAGCCTGGAAGTCAATGACGGTGAGCTGGTGACGCTGATCGGTGCCAACGGCGCCGGTAAGACCACCACCCTGAAAGCTATCACCGGTACTCTGCCGCAATGCAAGGTCGAAGGCGAGATGCGCTACATGGATGAGCAAACCAAAGGGCGGACTTCGTTTGGCCTGGTCAGACAAAAGCTGGCCATGGTGCCGGAAGGGCGCGGCGTGTTTACACGCATGAGCATTATGGAAAATCTGTGGATGGGCGCCTACATACGTAATGACAAGGCAGGTATCGCAGCGGATGTTGATAAGTGGTTTGGCGTTTTTCCTCGCTTGAAGGAACGTGCCGCGCAAATGGCAGGTACCTTGTCTGGCGGCGAACAGCAGATGCTGGTGATGGCGCGCGCCTTGATGAGCCATCCCAAGCTGCTGCTGCTGGATGAGCCTTCGATGGGCTTGTCTCCGGTCATGGTGGAAAAGATTTTCGAAGTGATCCGCAGCGTTTCGGCGCAGGGCATCACGATCCTACTGGTTGAGCAGAATGCCAGGCTGGCGCTGGAAGTCGCGCATCGCGCCTATGTGATGGACTCCGGCCTTCTGACGATGGGCGGTAACGCCAAGGACATGCTGAACGACCCGAAGATCAATGCCGCTTATCTGGGGGAGTGATATACGCCTCTCTTTGTTGGTTGAGCGTTTTGGTTGAGCGTTGCAATATAATAGGAGCCTGGTGCTCCTGTTATTAATTACTTGTGGCAGTTGTGACGTCACAATCTTAGACCGCAGACAAGGAAAATAACCTTCAGGATTTTTTCTTGTGTCATTCAATTCGGGTCATCGGTAGCGTGTAGAATTGACTATAAAAGCCGCGTGACTAATGTACCAGAAAGCGCACCTGGCCCAGCCATGACTGGCGCGTTAAAAGCATAACAATACTAGCCTGTAGTCTTATGTGCCTGCAGGTACATAAGAAAGGAAAGGCGAGAAGCGGAAAGATGTGTCAGTTTGCAGCGCCACCCGGTTATCGGAGAACACTGGCTCCGATTTTTCCGACGCTAGCATCGTTTGTGGCGATCAT
>DCSW01000068.1 GCA_002325825.1 Collimonas sp. UBA1456 | reverse complement strand
CTCTCATCTTTCAACTCTTTCATCTCAGTCATCTAATCCAATCCAATCCAAGATTTGCATATTTTCGTTAAAAATATCCGATGCCTCTGGAAATGTAGCAACTGCACGCTCAACACTGACTTCGCGCAGCAAGTGTAAAGTTGGGTACGGCGAACTATGGGTATAGTTGCTGATGTCGTCGATTCCGGCATCCGCGAATTGGTAATCGGGATGAAAGCTGGCGACCTGTAGTTCTCCTTCCAGATCGAGTTCTTCAATGGTGGCGTCGGTAATATCCAGAAAATCGTTGTAATCGAAGAAGTCCCGCAGCGTGTCGGGATGGATCAGCAGAGTCGTATCGATTTTCTCGGGATTCGCTTCCTGCAGGTAGTTGAGTTCTATAATCAGATCGGCCAGCAAGTCTGCCGGTGTTTGGGCATCGCTGACGACATAGCGGATCTGGTTCTTGATATAGACGGCCTTGGCAAACGTACATAAATTGAGCCCGATGACGGCGTGCTACAGCCATAGCTTGGTGTGAACGATGACTTCGCTGGCAAACGCTTCGTATTCTGATGATGGTGCGGTTTTCATTGTTAAATTTGACATCTATTTGCAAGCAATGTTAATCGATATAGAAATCTGTTCTGGCGCCTTGACAATCCAGATGCAGCGGCTGCGAGGTCAGATATATTCTCTCAATTAAAAAAATCGGGTTATTCTTTCGATACTGTAAGTGCGTCACACCGGATTTGATCCATTTATATATAACAATAGAAGTTATGGCCTTTAAAGCAACTATTTTCAAAGCCGATCTGCAAATTGCCGATATGGATCGTCATTATTACCAGGAACATGCGTTGACGATTGCGCGTCATCCATCGGAAACCGACGAACGCATGATGGTACGCTTGCTGGCATTTGCTCGCCATGCGTCAGCTGCATTGGTCTTCGGCAAAGGTTTGTCAGATGCCGAGGAGCCCGATCTGTGGGCCAAGGATCTGACTGGCGCTATCGATCTGTGGATAGAGGTCGGACAGCCGGACGAGAAGCGCATCCCCAAAGCCTGCGGACGTGCTGCGCAGGTGGTGGTGTACAGCTATAGCAGCACTAGTCACATCTGGTGGAGCCAAATCAGTAGCAAAGTGGCCCGCGCGCGTAATCTGACGGTCATCAATATCGGCGCTGCCAGCAGCGAGGCGTTGAGCAGGTTGGCACAACGCAACATGCAGCTGCAATGCACGATCCAGGATGGCCAGATCTGGCTTACCACCAATAATGAGACGGTTGAGATCGAACTGAGCCGCAGTAGTGCATAAGCTACTACGGCTGCAACTACACCCAGCTGTGGTCAATTCCGGCTATGTGATCGCTGTTCATTTCTCATTACTGATCGCGTGCAGCGTGGACGGCGCGCCCCAGGCCCACCACCGATATGACGTAAAAAAACTACGGTTATATTTTGTAATGGCTGTAATGGCGAAGAAGTTATCGGTGCTTAGTCAATATTCGTTCGAGTTCTGCCCATTCTGTAGAACTAACAGGCCGAAATACATGTCGGCCGGTGGCGCCATTTCCGGCACGACGCCAGCAGCCATCAGGTGGTCCAGTGAATACGTGGCCTCCAGGCCTTGACCGATGAATGCCTGCCAGCGGTTTTCTACACTGGTGTCGGTCGACAACGTCACCGGGAATACGATCGGCATGCTGGTTTCCCAGCCATGCTCGACGAGGTAGTGGGCAATGCTGCCGATGGCATCGATCGGCGAGTTGCGTAGATCGATCTTGCCGTTGCCGTCGAAATCGACGCCGTAATGGCTAATGCTGCTAGGCATGAATTGCGCCCAGTCGATGGCGCCGGCATAGGAGCTCCGCAGGATGAGCGGATCGATGCCAGATTCTTGGGCAAACAGTAGTGTGTTTTTCAGTTAGTCGCGGAAGTAAGCCATGCGAGCATCTCGCGTCGGCGTGTTCGGATAATTGAATGTCAACGTGGTAATCGCGTCCATCACTCTGGAATTGCCGACATTGCGGCCGTACACAGTTTCAACGCCTACGATGCCGACGATAATTTCGGCTGGCAGGCCATACTGCACCTCTGCTCGCTTCAACGCGTCGGCATAGGTATTTCAGAATTCCACCCCGGCTTTGATGCGTACCGGCTCGATAAAGCGGGCACGATAAGCAGCCCATTTTTTGAGCCTGCTCGCTTGTGCTGGCTTCATCAATTGAATCACGCTGTCGACATGCCAGATCTTGCTGAACATTGTCACCAGTTCGGCTCTGTCGAAGCCATCTGTCTCGACCAATTGATCGATGAAGGCCGAGACATTTTTCCATTCAGCGCTGCTTCTGACTTTACATATCTTTACAGATGGCGATTTGCTGGCACTGCTTGATTGCGCCTGCAGGCTGGGGCTGATCGAGAGCGCGATGACGATGACGCAAAGCTGGATGATTTTATGGAGATCTACGGAAGATTTCATCGAAATCTACCTGGGAATGGCCGGGCCGATGTGCCAGCGGCATCAATACCTCCTTCTACT
>DCSW01000037.1 GCA_002325825.1 Collimonas sp. UBA1456 | reverse complement strand
AAATCTACGAAATATCGAACATATTTCAGAAGATTTCGAGCAGGCTCTTAGCCTACAAGCCAGTAAAGCACCTTGCTAGCCGTAACTGAGGACGTAACATGATGACCGGCTCCATTGACGGCCGAAGGAACCGCACAAGCGGCACCACCACATTAAGAGCCGTTTACCATTTCATCTTACCTTTGCTAAGCTTGGCGCCCAGCTCAAACGACGATACACCATCCAGATCTGCATAATGTTTTTTTCCATCGTCTCGATCAAAGCCTGGGAATTCTTGGCATTTACCGTTTCTACTTTATATGTCTCCAGATAATTTTTGGTAAAATCTGCTGGTTCAATGTGCTGCTGCACACCGGTTCTGAAGTGTCATGGCACCACGACTTTGGGATACAAAGCATCGATCTTGTCGAGCATATTGATCCATTGCTGGCGCGATGACGGGGTCTGGATGTTGGCCATCCACACGTGCTCGTCACCGTTCATTAAGATGCTGCCAACCACTGCCTTCAGCTCCGGGCGCGCACCGTACAGGAAGATCACCTCCAGTTTGTGGCTTTCCAGTGTCAGCGTATTGCTCTGCAACGGTTCCGGCACGATCAACCTAATCTGATTGGGTGGGTTGGCGTCCAGGGAATCCAGAACGCCAGCTTCTCGTTCATGGTGGCCATTGATGTGCGCGATCACGGGCACCGGCGCCAAAATCTTCGCGCCTGGATAGGCGGCTCACGGTACTTCCAATACGAGATAATCATCGGGATCGTCGTGACTGATGTAGATCGCGTGATCAGCTTCTTGCTGCTGCCCTAAATCTTTTTTATCAATTGGGCGGCATTGGCAGCGATCGAATTGGGTATCGATCAGAATGGCCTCACCGCTACCAGTAAGCAGTTGCGACGATACCAGGAACATCCCATTGACGCCGGGATTGTAGACACCCAGCTTAAGCGGTTGTGGGGTTTTGTAACAGCAACAATCGTGCTGCCGACCAGCATCAGGTCGATGGTCGCGATCAACAACGAGTGAAATATAAAGTGCGTTTATTCATGTGCATCTCCAAGGGTTATAAAAAAATACTAGCATAGTTGCCAAAAACGCTGCAAAAACCTCATAATAGTGACCAGTTAATTGCATAAATTGACAGAATTATCCTGATCCGCTGATCGAAGGAATATAATCATTGAATAAAAATATCCACACGTACGCGCCTTCTCAGATCACAAATGCGTAAATCACCGAGGAATGGGAGAATATGAATCGTTTGGTGGCAATGCGGGTTTTTGTCGAGTGGCAGTCTGATCGTCACCGCCGACCATCTGGGCATGTAGCGGGCGATGGTGTCGCGCTACCTAGTGGAGCTGGAACAATAGATCGGCGTCCATCTGCTCCATCGCATCACCCGCAAATTGAGCCCGACCTCGTCCGGTAGCCAGGCGCTGCCACCAGATGTAAACCATCCTGAGTGTCATGCCCTATTTCCTTGCCGAGGAATTCAGCACAGACCCTGGACCCTGACCGGAAAATGCCAGATTTTTGAATCATGCACACCGTATCACACACCCTGATTAAGGCTACTACGTTGCATGACAGCCGATGTTTAATGCGCGCCGCGTGACGTCAAATTAGTATCTCTTTTTTTTGAAATTCGATATCCTGCTACGGTGCCGCTTAAGGTTTCTCGGCTTGCCGGAGAGTTTCATCCAAAACAAAACCATGCAAAAAATTTCTACTCTTAGCCGCGCTACCCTGATGTTCCCGCTAGCTCTGGTATTGTTCGAGTTTTCGGTCTACATCGCCAACGACATGATCCAGCCTGGGATGCTGACGGTGACACATGAATTCGGCGCTAGCGCAGCCTGGGTGGCTTCTGCGATGACGGCATTCCTGGTCGGCGGTGCTATATTCCAATGGCTGTTTGGCCCGCTGTCGGATCGTATCGGAAGGCGTCCGGTGATGCTTGGCGGTGCGATGTTTTTTATCGTGGCCTGTCTCGCCACACTGTTTTCCAACAGCATCGAGAGTTTTATATTGTTGCGCGTGTTGCAAGGGATGAGTTTGTGCTTCATCTCGTCGGTTGGCTACGCTGTGGTACAGGAAGCATTTGAAGAAAAAGCCGCGATCCGGGTCACCGCATTGATGGCGAATGTCGCGCTGATCGCCCCCTTGATTGGGCCGGTAGCCGGCGCTTTTATGATCGAAATCTTGCCATGGCGCATGGTGTTCGTATTCATTGCGGCGATCGCTTCAGTATCGTTCGTCGGGCTGGCCCGGCACATGCCGGAAACAGTCAAACCGCGTAAGCAACAACTGCCCCTGATGCAGATCCTGCAGGACTATCGCGAAGTGCTCAGCAACGTTCACTTTCTCAAGGCGGCGATGTGCGTGCCACTTCTGGCGATTCCATTGATCGGCTGGATCGCCATGTCGCCGGTTATCCTAGTCACCGACGGCCATTTGAGCGTGATGGAATACGGTTACTGGCAGATCCCGGTGTTCGGCTGTCTGATCTCCGGTAATCTGTTGCTGGCACGCCAGGTAGAGCGCTGGCGCCTGGGCAGCTCAGTCAAGCTGGCGCTGTATCCGATCGGTGCCGGCCTGGCTCTCATGCTGATGGGCGCTGCATTGTTCGACAAACCCTATTTCTTGGTGGCGGCGATCAGCATCATCGCATTTGGCGAGGGCCTGTCGGCGGCCGTCATGATCCGCTTCACGCTAACAGAAAGTGCAGTCTCCAAAGCCACCGTCGCAGCCACCATGGGCATGATAAATATGACACTGTACGGAGTCGGTATCGAGCTCTACAAAGTGCTTTATCTGCATGTTGGAATGATAGGGTTTGCGCTGTTCTCAGCCGCGGTGATCGGCCTCTACTGGTATATGGCGCGCAGCGTGGTGGCACGGGCGATGTTGGTCCGGGGGATGGCGGGCCACGGCGACAAGAAGGGATCGGCGCGCTGAGTCGAACCCAGGCGAGGCCAGTGAGGCCTGCCAATTCGGCGATACTGAATCAGCCGTTGCTCTTCTGGCTGATGATCCTCATGAATTCACTCCGGGTCGACAAATCGTCACGGAACGTCCCCAACATGCGGCTAGTCACCAGGCTGGTGCCTGGTTTGTAGACACCACGCGTGGTCATGCAACCGTGCGAAGCTTCGATCATCACTGCAACGCCCTTCGGCAACAATACTTGTTGCAGAGTGTCGGCAATCTGCGCTGTCATCTTTTCCTGGATCTGCAAGCGCTTGGCAAAAATATCCACCAACCGGGCCAGCTTGGAAATACCCACTACGCGGCGGTCCGGCAAATAGGCGACATGAGCCTTGCCGATTATCGGCGCCATATGATGCTCGCAGTGACTCTCGAACTGAATATTGGTCAACACGACCATTTCATCGTAGCCTTCGACTTCGGAAAAAATGGCGGAAAGAATCTCAACCGGATCCTTGCTGTAGCCGGCAAAAAATTCCTCATAAGAACGTGCCACGCGTGCTGGGGTGTCAAGCAAGCCTTCACGATCAGGATCGTCGCCGGCCCAGCGCAGTAAAGTGCGAATCGCCGATTCCGCCGCTGCTCTGCTGGGGCGTTCTGCCAACTCGCCAGCCGCAGCGGTTTGTAATGCATCTTTTGAGCTCATCTGGATTTACCTTTTTTGAAAAAATATCACTTACCGCTTGCCATTCCTGCACATCAGCGGAAACATGACGCTTGACAAAGCAATTAATAGCGACAGTGTAATTCAACTGCCGGATTGTTGCATTGCATTGATCAAAAAGTGCAGACTTAATAATCGCTCCAGAATCTTTACAAGCACTCTGGGTAGCCAGTAGCCGCAACTGGATTCCGTGATTCATCAGTCAAGTTAGCACCCCATTTCATCTTGAGAGCCGGTTATCATTTCATTGAGAAGATGCGCGTAATAACGCCATCGTAAACATAAAAATCAAGGCCGCCACAGATCAGCTTGGAGCAACCACTGTAGACGTCATTCGTTTCATGCTAATCATCACTAAAACCTTCGGATTGTTCCTACTCACCGCTGTCGCTAAATTGCTCGGCTGCTACCTACTGATGCTCTGGCCATCGGGCAAAACTTCGGCTTGTCTGCTGTTGCCGGCGGCGCTCAGCCTGCTGGTGTTTGTCTAGCGACTGACGCTGCATCCGATCGCCAGCGGCCGGGTATATGCGACCTATGGTGCGGTTTATATCGCCACCGCTATCTTCTGGTTATGGCGTGTCGACGGCATCACGCCCCAGTGGAGTGACCTGCTCGGCGCCGGACTGGCGCTGGCAGGTGCTGCTGTGATTGCACTGAACCAGCGCTTCTGATGCAGCGGCCCAAGCTCATGCATCTTGGCATCAGCATCGTCTTGTTTACGCATCCCCCCCCAGATATGCTGCATGGATCGCGCGCTGCTGGAACGATCCTGCTTTCGCAGTAGCCTTCCCGTAGCTCAATGTGCAGCACTATTGGCAAGATCGGGTGATGGAATTACGTTAGCAAATCGCCCTGATGGATGAGCGATGAGCCGCACCGTTGTGGCAGGCATGCGGCTAGAGTTAGTGCGACAGGGATTTCGAAAAGATATTCATCACCAGCACCCCTGAGACAATCAGGCCGATGCCAATCAATCCCGCCGTGTCGAGACTCTGCTTCAACACGAGCCAGCCGACCAGGGCGATCAGCGCGATGCCGATACCCGACCACATCGCATAAACGATAGCCACCGGCAGAGTGCGCAAGGTCAGCGACAGAAAATAGAAGGCAATCAGATAGCCACTCACCACCGCAATCGATGGCGCCAGCCGGGTAAATTCGGCGCTGGCCTTCAACGCGCTAGTCGCGACGACTTCGGCGACAATGGCAATCAACAGATAGACCCAATGCATTACTTCTCCTAGCAGATGAAACGTAAAGATGCTTATTAACATGCGCGTAAAAAACGCAACGTTACTCGATCGCTGCGAACAGTTCTGTAACGAAATCGACGAACACTCTGCCATTGGCCGAAAACTGGAGATCTCTTCTCATTAAGCCAGATCGACAGCTCGGGATACATCGAGCTAAATCGGGCCAGTGTCGGCGCAAGGTAAATGCTGGCGACACGATCAGATCGACCCGCAAAATTTCCCGCGGCGTCAGGCGCCGTCCTTGCAGGGAGTCCCCGGCTCCATCATATCGTCCAGCAGGGGCTGCGCCCGCTGGTAGCAGCTGTGACCGTCATCAGTTTTACGGAGATCTTGCGGACGGTGCGGTTGAGCAGACGCATGTCAAAATATTGCTCCAACGCCCCGATATGATTGGTGATCGTCGCGTTCGACATCTCCAACTGTTCGGCGGCGCGGCTGAAGCTGTTTAATTTCGCGACTTGTAAAAATACTCGCAGCGATTCAAGACGATGCATGGCGATAATTTTATATTATTTATTAAGAGTAAAAAATAATTTTAATTTATATCTATTTTTATGATTCTTAGAAAATCATAATGTCCGGAGGACGAATATCTTATGAGTTTCTTTGCGACAATACGCACGCTACGATTGCACATCAGAGTCAGAATTTGAGCTAAGGATAAAACCAATGGAAAACATGCTCCGCTATCAGTCTGATTTCTGCAAGACTTTGCTAACGAGGTCTTGCACGACCGCTTTGTTGCTTACACAGAACTCGCCGCAAAAGACCCCTTACTTGCCTCTGTATGAGAAATAACTCTCCGGCACCGCATTCACTGCACTGCACGCGCGCACAATCGGCGCTCCCGACCATACCAGATTCGTCCCAAAACGATGCATCATTAGTTTGAAAAAAATCGAACACGGCCAGCTGAGCGGCGGATCGTTCACCGCTGTCGATACGCAGCCGAACCAGTTAAGCTGGAGTCCACTGCTGCCACGGCAGATGACCTGCCAACCAACTTCATCGGTGGCATCGTCATCTTCGCCGGCAATGGTGATCCGGCGGCGCAAGTCCGCATTGTGATTCACCTGTACGTGACGACTCGCTCGATAAATGATCGCTTTTTCTACAACACCGATGGCGAACTGTTAATCGTGCCGCAGCGGCGACGTTTGTTGGTCAGAACGGCAATGGGCCTGCTAGATACCAAGACTGATTAAATGCTAGCGATCCCACGCAGGGTGCGCTTCCGGATTGAACTGCCGGATGGTATGGCGCGAGCTCCATCTGCGAAAATCTACGGCACTGCTTTCCGGTTACCGGAGCTGGGCTCGCATCGATCATTCGCCACTGGATGTGGTAGCTTGTCATGGAAAATATGCCTCGTACAGATACGATTTGACTCTCTTCAACCATCAATACGGTTAGCTAAGATCATCCTGATCCGTCGACATTCACGGCGCTAACGTCGCCGTCCGATACTGCCGGCACCGTGAATGTCGATTTCGTAATTTTTCCGCCGTGCTGGATAGTGGCCGAACATACTTCCGTCAGCCCTGGTTCCATCAAAATGTCACGAGAGAATACATGGGCCTGATCCATGGCTCCTGCGACGCCAAGGCAGGCGATTTCATCCCTGGCGACGGCCCGCACAATTGTTTGAAAGACGCCACCTGATGCATCCCGACGCCGCTTGAATCGTATTTTCCGATCTAGAACCTGTCGTTCGGTGTGTTCTGCACGGTTGCTGATTCAGCGCCGCGGGGTTGGTGTGGCAATCGGCGATCAAATCTTTGACCTGGCTGTACTAACCGAGGCTGGCCTGTTGAGACTCAAGCCAGAAATTTTTCGCCAGTTCAGCCTCAATCTCTTCATCGCATCGGGCCGTCCGACGTGGCGCAGTGCCCGCGCTGAGATCAGCAATCTGCTACGTGCCGACAACCAGGAGCTGCGCGCCAAGGTATTTGTCGCGCAAGAGTCGGGTAGATGTCCCGCGGCCCGACCAATGCGCTGTTACCAAACTGGCTGCATATCCCGATCGACGATAATGGTCGTGCCAGTTCAGTGGTGATCAGCGGCACGCCGGTGCAACGTCCCAACGGCCAGTTGAAGTTTCCGAATGCCGAGTCGCTGGTGTTCGGCGCGTGCCGCAAACTCGATTTCGAACTGGAAACGGCCTCATCATCGGCCAGTTCAATGCGCTGGGCGAGCTGATTGACAGCGTTAATGCCGGGCAGCATATTTTCGGGATATTACTGCTCAACGACTAGAGCGCGCCCGATTTACAGCAATGGAAATATGTGCCGCTCGCCCCGTTCAACAGCAAGTAATTCGCCACGTCGATCCCGCCATGGGTGGTCGGCATGGATGTGCTGGAAACGTTCCGCGTCGCTGATTCGCTGCAGCAATCGGAGCCGTTACCATACCTGAAGCAAGACGACAAGAACGGTTACGACATCTACTGCAGGTTTCACTCAAGGAAAGCCGGAGTGCGCCGCCGTGTACCATCTGCCGCACCAATTTCAAGAGCATGTACTGGAGCATGGCGCAACAGTTGGCGAACCACACGGTATCCGGACACAATACCTGCATCGGCGCGATCTGATGGGCTCCGGAACGATCAGCGGTAGCACGCCTGGCAGCTACGGTAACTTGCTGGAATTGACGTGGAACGAAAAAATCCGCTGATGTTGGTTGACGGCAGCTAGTGCACGTTTATCCAGGATAGCGATGAGGTGGCCATGACCAGCTAGTGCTAGGACAATGGTTATCTGGTTGACTTTGGTGCGATCAGCGGCAATGTATTACCGGCGCGCGCTCTGAAGGCAATGATTGGGTCATTCCCTTCAGAGCGGCAGACGCCAGAAAAATGGGGCACGTTATGGCATGTATCCTTTTTAGGACTCCCAGCCTGCACGCTTAACGCTGTCGTGGTAGCTGACTCAAAGATAAATGATGCCAAGAACCGCGCCGATGATCAGCCCGGACTTGATGCAGAGATAGAGCGGCTTGCTGAACTTTTTCAGGCGGCGGCGATATTGGCCAGCTACCCAGACGAAGCGGAACAGTTTGTTGATGTCGCCGGTTTCGTCTCCGGTTTCGTTTGGCGAGGCGGCGGCACTCATTATGTGGCGGCCGAGCCAGCGGTTGATCGCCTGCGCCCAGTTATAGCGCATCGGCCGTTCGATATCGCAGAAGATGATGATGCGGTTGGTGTCGGTGCCATTTTGCGCCCAGTGAATGTAGGTTTCGTCGAACACCACGCCATGGCCATCACGCCAGCTGTAGCGTTGTTGATCGACTTCGATGAAGCAACGGTCGTCGTTCGGCGTGATCAGGCCGAGATGATAGCGCAGCGAACCGGCAAATGGGTCGCGGTGCGGATTAAGTGTGCCGCCCGGCACCAGCTCGGCAAACATCGCCGCCTTGACGCTTGGGGTGCGGCGCAGCAGCTCTACAGTCTTCGGGCAGAACTGTTCTGCCGACGGATGGCTGGCATCGTACCATTTAAGGTAAAAACGTTTCCAACCGGCTTTAAAGAACGAGTTGAAACCGGCGTCGTCGTTCTTTTCCGCTGCACGAATTTTTTCTAGGCAGATCAATCCTTTGGCCTCATCGCGGATGGTTTCCCAGTTGTCTTCCAAAATATTCAGATCGTTGAAGGTGCTGGTCGGCAGATAAGGCGTGTTGGTCGGCACCTTGGAAAACAGATACATGAAGATGTTCAGCGGCGCCATGATCGACGAATGGTCAAATAGTTGGCGGAAGAACGGCAGACGCGTCTTGCCACGAAAGTGGACGTACAACACTGACAGAAGAAAAATATTGACTACTGCCCATTTCATAAAAATGTACTCCGTTTCAAACTAGCTTGGCCGGCGGTAAATACGCGGCGTTCCTGTGGTGAAAAGAAGGAGGGGAATACTACCAACAATCAGATAAGCGTCCATTTTATCCATTTTGCCGCCTCTCATTGCCAACTTGCGTGGATTGTTGACTGACATCGTCGTCGACCAGGAGGGAGCTGGGCAATATTTGCGGCGCGCCAGCGGCCATGGCGGTTGCTGACATTTCGATGTTAAAATTGCCCATCTTACGAGGGAGTAGCTTCCTTCGAGACTTTCGAAGAACGCATATCAACATACTTGGCGCTGCATCAAATTTACGCTATATGGCACGCACGACCGCACGGTTTGGCAAGGCCTATAATACATTGCTTTTCCCGCCCGCGCGAAGGCATTGCACCATTCTTCAACGCTCGGTCCTCAGAATTTTTATGTCTATCTATCGCCACCGGCATTGTCCGCAAACAAACTCAATATAACTTTCCTCGTTTCGTTCGGTTTTGTCGTCCGCGCCGTTAGCCAAGCAAGAGCGGAAGCATGATTCTCGCTATCGCATTATTGCTTGGCTCCGCCGTCGTCATCTATTTGTCATGTGAATATTTTGTTAGTAGTATCGAATGGGTCGGGCGTCGCCTCGTCATTACACAAAGTGCAGTCGGCACGGTACCGGCGGTATGTGGCACGGCGTTGCCGTAAAGGGCGGTGACCTTCGTCGCGGTCGCGGTCGTGTTCGAGCGCGATGCCGCACATCGAGAAATCGGCGGCGTCACTTTCGGCGGGACCCTGTTGTTGACAACCATTGTCTAGGCGGTGGTCGGCTTGATGTTTGTCCTGAACCACAAGAAGCTTGGCGGCATCCTGGCTGTCGGTCGACGCTGCCCAGCACTTGAGCCGCGATCAGGCCTGATTTCTCTCCATTTTCTGCTCAAGGTCGGTTTGGGGCTAGTGGTGTTAACCCTCAAAACCGTGGCTTGGCATTCTTTCCATGCTGGCTTACGGCGTGTATATCTGATCGGGCGTAATGTGCGCAGCGCTTTGGCCAGATATAGTTCGCGGGTATCAAAATCACAGAAATCTTCGTATCCGACCAGCAGAGAAATCATCTGCCGCACAATTATCCTTGCGCTCATCGGACGACAACATCCACAAATCTTGTGTCACCAGGCCCCATTCGACTGTCGTCGAAATCGAAAAGATGCCGGCCGACATCAGTCCACAAGACATTTCTACCGTGACAGTTGCCATGCAAACGCAATGCACCGACACTAACAGCGCGTTAGAAGTAACGGAACACGCCCAGCAGCGCTTGGCTAACGGTACTGCGAAGGCCTCCAGAAAATCCTTCGGGACAGAGCTGCTGTTCAGCAACACACGCTTTCTCCCTCGCCAAAGCTAGCGCTATCGCGCGTCGGGCGCTGCTGGTAAACATGCAAACCACCGACTACGTGGATACACACCCGAGAGCACGCCACGATCATTCCAACGTGGCGTCGTCTTCCAGCTCCGGCGAGCGGCCGTCGTGGCGCGAAAATGCTGCAAAACGGAAACCATCGAATTGGTGCAGCGTGTTGTCATCCGCTGCGATCCAGGTCGCGACCACTGAAATTTCGCGCTTCACCAGTTCCTTCACGAAGTCGTATTCTTTCAGGATCGCGGCATCACTCCAGCCGTCCTAGCAGATAGAACTTGGCTACCAGCCGCGGGCCGTCTTCTCCATACCGATCTAATATACCTGGTTTTCATAGCTGTTGAGCGCTAACAGGTGGCCGTCGCCATGCAAGCCGATGCTGTCGAGCGCGTTCAGTACGGCATCTGGAGTCGGGATAGAGAATGATACTGGCGGCGAAGTAGTCATCCCGACATTGTAAGCGCCTACGACTTCTTTCTCCACGATTAGGTGGAAAAGCCAATAGATGCAACTGGAGTCTGTATGATAGTTGTCAGCACATTATTATCATCGACCGAAGCCACAGCCATGAAACAGTTACTGGCAACGCGACGCAAACCAAACCTCTGCGCGGTGCTATCGTTCAGCGCCCTGCTGCCGCTAATGTCGCTAATGTCGTCAACCGCCACTGCCGCGCTGACACGGCGCCGCCTTTGATGCTGGCCAAATCTTATCACACAGGCATCCAGCTTGCGGAGTACTGGGTTAGTGAAAATATGACGGCGTGAGCGGATATTGGGATGGCAAGCAGTTGCTGACGCGCGGCGGTCACTGTGATCGCACCCGCCATGGTTCACCGCCAGCTGACCGACAACACCGGCAGATGGGGACTATGGGACGGGCGCGGAAAATCCAATCAAGTTCCACCGCACGCCGCGACACCCCAGACGACAGCACCTGGAGCGGCATGCACTTCATGGTATTCGACCTGCCTGAGAATGGTGGCACTTTTAACCAACACCTGAAAGCGCTGCGAAAGTTGATTCGCAAGCTGAAGACGCCATATGGGTACAGGCCAGCCGAACAAACCAAGGTGGCGATCACGCTACGTTACAACGCACCGTCAGCAAAGGCTATGAAGAATAGATGCTGCGTCGCGGCGCTTCGTTTTACCAAGAGCTAGGCAACGACGACCTGCTCAAGCCACAAATCCAAGAGGATGACGAGGCAAGAATCATCGACTATCTTCGCCTATCTGCCTAGCAAAGGAAAACATCAAAGAATGATGGGCGCTCTGCTGGTGGAAACGCTGCAAGGCTTGCTATTTAAGCTGGGTAGCAACTTCAACCGATGGCCAACGCCGCCGGCGCTGGGGAACCCCCTGGTGACTTATCGCTGATTCGGTGTCGGCAATCCAAGTGGAATACCACGGTTCGCCAGCTTTATAGGGAAATATTAGCAGTAGAATTGTAATATTTGGTGAAATATTTTGTAGTTTGAAGCTATTTCAATCATAAAATTCGTATCCCCTATTTTTAAAGTAGCTATCACCATGAATCTCGACGAACCCCTCTCAGACAAAGAATTTGACGAACTGGACGATTTTCTATTATCAGATCGTTGTGCTAAAGACAGCATGACCATGGATAGCCTGCACGGCTATATGACCGTCCTGGTGGTCGGCCCGGAACAAGTCTCTTGCTAGGTGAATGGTTACCGCACGTGTGGGGGCCGTCACTGAGGGACGCGCCGAAATTCAAATCGGACAAAGAATACGAAAAAAATCGTCGGCCTGATCGTCCGTTACATGAACGAAATCGCGGTCACGCTGGAAGTCGCGCCGAAAGAATACAAACCGTTATTCTGCGAGCAAGAAGACAAGAACCTGCTCGACGGCGAAGCCTGGGCCTGGGGTTTCTGGGAAGGCATCAACCTGCGCGCTAAAGCCTGGGAACAGATCTGGCACTCGAACCTGGCGACGGTAGTGCTGCCAGTTTACCTACTCGGCGCGGAAGAGCTGGAAGAAGAGGAAATGGCGTTGCACGAAGACCCAGTCCAACGTCACAAGCTGAAGGTGGAGGTCGAGGCGGCAATTTCTGAGATTTACCATTACTGGCTGCCGCACCGCAAATCGGAATTCACCACGACCCAACGTGAAACGCCGAAAATCAGTCATAACGATGATTGCAGCTGCGGCAACGGCAAGAAATACAAGAAGTTCTATGGTTTCAATAAAGCCGAAGACTAATTAAGGACGGTCAAGCATTCAGCGTATCCTCCAATTGAGTAACAGGCAGCACAGCTCTGCTGTCGTTAGCGACCCTATCCGTTATTCCTGTGTTCGCGGGGACGACGGAATCAAGGAGTCATTGTGAGGATTGTCGGCGCAACCTAATCTCATTCTTAACTAAACAACATGACGCAATCAACGTGTTCACTTTTTCAACGCGTGGTCGTTATTTCTTGATGAAATGCTCGCGGTAGTAGCGTAACTCTTCAATCGACTCAATGATGTCGGCCAGTGCGGTGTGCTTCTGATGCTTCTTGAATCCGCTCGCCAGTTCAGGTTTCCAACGGCGGCAAAGTTCCTTCAATGTCGACACGTCCAGGTTGCGATAATGAAAAAAAGCTTCCAGCTTCGGCATGCCGCGCGCCATGAAACGGCGGTCTTGGTAAATCGTGTTGCCGCACATTGGTGACTTGCCGCTTCGCACGTATTTTTTCAAAAACTCAATCAATGCCAATTCGGCATCGCTTTCCGTCACAGTCGACGCTTTGACTTTTTCAAGCAAACCCGAGCGTCCGTGGGTTCCCTTGTTCCAGGCATCCATGCCATGCATGACCTCATCGGACTGATGAATCACAAACACCGGCCCTTCGGCCAGGATGTTCAGCTGGGGATCGGTAACCACCACAGCGACTTCAATGATGCGGTCGCTGTCCGGATTCAGTCCGGTCATTTCCATATCAACCCAGATCAGGTTGAATTCATTCGGTCGCACCGGCGAAGCAGCTACGGAATTAGCGGAGATATCGGTAGCTTGTGACATAATTGTTCTCTTATTTATTTAACGATTTTATCGTATTTTACCAGAAACTTGCCGCATGGTCCCTACCAAGGACTGTAGCAAGCCCGACAAGGTCTGATTAAGAAGCGCAACTGTACTTGAGCAGTGAGCATCGCAGGCCAGATATTAGGATGATGCAGTAGGTTCTTAGAGGTGCATTGCATAGTATTTTCTCATACAAGGACTTCATGTCTACATTTGTATTTTCAGTTTTGTTTGTCATTCTTCTAAAAATCAGCGTAGCCGTGCGCTTCTGGCTGGATTCGCGCCATATTCGTCATGTGCTGGCGCACCGTAGCGCAGTACCGACCGAATTCACCGAAAAGATCTCATTGGCAGCGCATCAGCGCGCTGCCGACTATACCGTTGCTAAATCCAAATTCAGCATATTGTCGATACTGATCAGCACCGTGGTCCTGATCAGTATCACGCTGCTGGGCGGGCTACAGTTGATGGCGAAATACAGAGATCTCTGGTGGTTTTACGCCTGGCTGATATTCAGCGGTTTCCAACTGCTGATGCTGCTCTACCCAACCGTAATTGCACCGCTGTTCAACAAGCTTACTCCGCTTACCGACGACAGCCTGCGCGGCCGCATTGAAGGCTTGATGAAACAGGTCGGTTTCGCTTCAAAGGGCTTATTCGTGATGGATAGTTCCAAGAGCAGTGCCCACGGCAATGCTTATTTATCCGGCTTCGGCACCAGCAAACGCATCGCTTTCTTCGACACCTTGCTAGCACGCCTAGCACCGCAGGAAATCGAAGCAGTGCTGGCGCACGAATTGGGCCATTTCAAACTCCAGCACATCGTTAAACGCATCGTCGTTATGTTTGCTATTTCGCTGGCGTTCATGGCGTTGCTCGGCTACCTGAAACAGCAGGTCTGGTTCTACACCGGGCTGGGCGTCAATCCGCTGCTGCCGAACGATCTCAATAATAACAACGCGATGGCGCTGATCTTGTTCATGCTGGCACTGCCGATCTTTACTTTGTTACTGTCGCCGCTATCGGTGATCAGCTCGCGCAAGCAAGAATTCGAAGCCGATGCCTTTGCCGCCAAACACACCGACGCCAATTACCTGGTAAGCGCATTGATCAAATTGTACGAGGACAATGCGTCGACCCTGACCCCCGATCCGCCACACTCAGCCTTTTACGATTCGCACTCGGCCGCCGTCGTGCGCATTAACAAGCTGACGGCTACCCATGGTTGAGCACAGCAAAGGCACCAGACCGAGCCAGCAACAGAACAGCAACGGCCTGGTGATCGCCGCCCACGGCCGGCACTATCTGGTGCAAGCCAAAGTCGGCGATGCTTCGCTAAAATTGCAATGCGTCACTCGCGGCAAGAAAAGCGATGTAGCAGTCGGCGACCACGTCAAGCTCAAGCTGACATCGTTCAACCAGGGGGTGATCGAATCCATCGAAGAGCGTAACAGCCTGCTATATCGCTCGGACCAGTACAAAGCCAAGCTGCTGGCCGCCAACATCACGCAATTATTTATCGTAGTCGCGACCGAACCGAGCTTTTCAGACGATCTAATCTCTCGCGCGCTGGTGGCTGCCGAAGCGGCCAGCATCAAAGCCCACATCGTGCTCAACAAGACGGATATCATCGAAGCGCTGGGGAAGACCAGGCAGCGTTTGCAGATGTATGCCGACCTCGACTACCTGGTGCATGAAGTCTCGGCGCGCGCTTTTCCTGAGCAGACCTGCGCTACGCTGCAACCGCTGCTGGCGGGACAATCGACCATCCTGATCGGCCAATCGGGGATGGGCAAATCGTCGCTGATCAACCTGATCGTGCCCGATGCGGATATCGCCGTGTGCGAAATCTCCGCCGCACTCGATACTGGCAAGCACACCACCACTTTCACGCGTCTGTATGAAATGGATGCGACCGACCAAAGCCTGGACAGCAATCCCGCCAATATAATCGATTCGCCGGGATTCCAGGAATTCGGCTTGTACCAGTTGAGCGAAGGGATGCTGGAGCGGGCCTTCGTCGAATTCACTGCCTATCTGGGAAAGTGCAAATTTTACAACTGCCATCATCTGATCGAACCGGATTGCGCAATATTGAGAGCGGTCAAAAACAACAGTATTTCACCGATGCGACATCAGTTGTATGTGCAGTTGCTGCATGAATCGTCGCAGAAGCCATATTGATATATGCCAACCGAGATTAACGCCGATTCGGCATCCCCGACCAGGCGCCACTGTCATTTCTGCGCACACGGGAATCCCCTTTTATCAGTGCAAAAAGTAAAGTGGATCTCTACGTGCATGGAGATGACGGAGATTTTGCAAATTTCGCTGAATGGCTCCAAGTTACAGCGGCTTATTTGATTCGACATAGTTTTTAAATTATCAAAAGAGCTACATTTTTACAGATATCTTTTCCAGTGGAATCCCTTATAATTATTAAACTACTTATTTCATTTCTAAGCCAATCGTGGCGCCCTCATACAAGGCCCCGTACAACATTTTCGGCAGCCTGTAGGGCAGGCGATTGATTTAGAAATGAAATTCCAACTTTCGGCGGCAGTCGCCACAGCAGCCGCCGTTTTCATTTATGGCAATCAAACATTACATAGAGTTTTCTGACTTTTCGCTGGACGAATACGAGTACGTGATGGAACGTAGCCGTCTCATTAAACGCAAATTCAAGAATTATGAACCGCACTACACGCTACTCGATCGTACGCTGGTGATGGTGTTCGAGAAAAACTCGACTCGCACCCGACTGTCGTTCGAAGCCGGCATGCATCAACTGGGCGGCGCCGCGATCTACCTCAACACGCGCGACAGCCAATTGGGACGGGGCGAATCGGTGGAAGATGCAGCGCAGGTGATGTCGCGCATGTGTGACATCATCATGATTCGTACTTTCGGCCAGGACATCATCGAACGTTTCGCCACGTACTCGCGGGTACCGGTCATCAACGGCCTGACCAATGAGCAGCATCCCTGCCAGGTATTGGCCGATGTCTTCACCTACATCGAACACCGCGGCTCGATCTCAGGTAACACTGTCGCTTGGATCGGCGATGCCAACAACATGTTGTATTCATGGCTGCAAGCGGCTCAGATATTCGGTTTCCACGTCAACGTATCGACCCCGAAAGGCTATGATCTCGATCCTGCCCTAGTCGCTGCGGACAATCAGCGCTACACGCTATTCGCCAATCCGGCGGATGCCTGCGATGGCGTTGATCTGGTCACCACCGATGTCTGGACCAGCATGGGATACGAAGATGAGAACACCGCACGCCTGACAGCCTTCGACGGCTGGATTGTCGATCAGGCAAAGATGCAACGCGCCGACGCCGACGCGCTGTTCATGCACTGCCTGCCGGCGCATCGCGGCGAAGAAGTATCCGCTGAAGTGATCGATGGCTCGCAATCGGTGGTGTGGGACGAAGCGGAGAATCGCCTACATGTACAAAAGGCGTTGCTCGAGTATCTGGTGCTGGGAAAAGTTGCGTAGCAATCAATCATCGACCACACGGCTGCTTAACGTAAGCACAGCCCAACCATTTCAACCTACCTAGAAATAATATTATGTCTAATATTCTGCAATCTGTTCCGATCAACGAAACAGTTGGCATCGCTTTCTCAGGCGGCCTCGACACCAGTGCGGCGCTGCATTGGATGCGCCAGAAAGGAGCCATTCCTTACGCCTACATCGCCAACCTGGGCCAGCCGGACGAGCCGGACTACGATGCTATTCCCAAGAAGGCCAAGGCCTATGGCGCTGAACTGGCGCGCCTGGTTGATTGCCGTGAACAGTTGGTGACAGAAGGCATAGCCGCGCTGCAAAGCGGTGCCTTCCATATCTCCACCGCTGGCGTCACTTACTTCAACACCACCCCGCTCGGACGCGCCGTCACCGGCACCATGCTGGTGGCCGCGATGAGCGAAGACAAAGTCGACATCTGGGGCGATGGCAGTACCTTCAAGGGCAACGATATCGAACGTTTCTACCGTTACGGCCTGCTGGTCAATCCGAATCTACGCATCTACAAACCCTGGCTCGACGACAAGTTCATCCGGGAACTTGGCGGCCGTAAGGAAATGTCGGAATTCATGATCATCTCTGGCTTCGATTACAAGATGTCGGTGGAAAAAGCCTATTCGACTGATTCCAACATGCTTGGCGCCACCCATGAAGCAAAAGATCTGGAATTCCTGAACTCCGGCATGCAGATAGTCGAACCTATCATGGGCGTAGCATTCTGGCGAGACGATGTCGAAGTCAAGCGCGAGACCGTCACCGTGCGCTTTGAAGAAGGCCGTCCGGTCGCCATCAATGGCATCATGTTTGGCAGTCAGGTCGCACTGATGATGGAAGCCAACCGCATCGGCGGCAGCCACGGCCTTGGCATGAGCGATCAGATCGAGAATCGCATCATCGAAGCCAAGAGTCGCGGCATCTATGAAGCGCCGGGCCTTGCCTTACTGTTCATCGCTTACGAGCGTCTGGTAACCGGCATCCATAACGAAGAAACCATTGAGCAATACCGCGAAAGCGGTCGCCGCCTGGGCCGCCTGCTGTATCAAGGCCGCTGGTTCGACCCGCAAGCGATCATGCTGCGCGAATCGGCGCAACGCTGGGTGGCGCGCGCCATCACCGGCGAAGTCACCATCGAACTGCGTCGCGGTAACGATTACTCGATCCTCAACACCGAGTCAGCCAATCTGACCTATCATCCTGATCGCCTGACCATGGAAAAGGGTGGGGGCGCATTCTCGCCGCAAGACCGTATCGGCCAACTGACGATGCGAAACCTTGATATCAACGATACCCGCCAAAAACTGGCGATCTATCAAAGCACCGGCCTATTGGCCTCCAGCAACGTTTCATCTTTGCCGCTGTTCCACAAAGATGAGAATAACTAAACATGATAACTTAATTCGACAATTTTAGTGTTATCAAGCAGGACAATATATATTTCAACGGCAAATGCATTTTCCACACCGTAGTTTTCGTCGACGGCAGCAAGAAGACGCTGGGCGTCATACTCCCGTCGACGCTGAACTTCGGCATCGGCGTTGCAGAAATAATGGAAATCAGCAGCGGCGTCTGCCGTGTGCACAAAAATGACCAGCAAGACTGGGGATCAATACAGTAGCGGCGAGCACTTTGAAATTCCGGCGAACTCAAGTTTCGATATCGAGACGCTGGAGACCCCGCCAATGACATTTTCCATTACGTCTGAGAAATTACCTGTGTAGGCAAAAAGCCCACCGGAGCCATTGCACAAGGGGGGGGGCGAAATTCTTTACCTTAGAGATTGTAAGATATGACAGGACGAAGCATAGCCAGTCAATATGTCACGGTTATGACAAGCATCTTTAAATTAGAAAATTTCATTGCAATTAAATAAATATCGGCTCCGGCT
This sequence comes from Collimonas sp. UBA1456, assembly GCA_002325825.1. Lineage (GTDB taxonomy): Bacteria > Pseudomonadota > Gammaproteobacteria > Burkholderiales > Burkholderiaceae_D > Collimonas. The sequence goes on along the minus strand of DCSW01000037.1, from coordinate 1,332 downwards.
CCAGAGCCACGCCAAATGTTGTCATTACATCACTCTGCACTGCCTGTGCCAAGCGCATCACGTCCTGCCCGCTGGCGCCGCCGCGATTGACCAGTACCAACGACTGTTTTTCATAGACGCCAACGCTCCCCAGATTTTTTCCTTTCCAGCCGCACTGGTCAATCAGCCAGCCGGCCGCCAGCTTGTAGCTGCCATCTGCCTGCACGTAGCTTACCAGTTGCGGGTGCTTTGCCAGCAATGTGTCGTGCTGTGTAGCCGGAACAATTGGGTTCTTGAAGAAGCTACCTGCATTGCCAAGCAAGACAGGATCGGGCAACTTGCGAGTACGAATTGCTATCACCGCATCGCTGACATCACGTGCAGTCGGATGATCCAACCTCTGCGCCGCCAATTCTTGCGCAACGTCGGCGTAACGCAAATTCGGCCGCCACTGTTTGGGCAACGCAAACGTCACATCCAGCACCACCACCCGATTGCGCAGTCTGTGCTTGAAGACGCTGTCGCGATAAGAAAACGCACAAGCCTCACGGTCTAATTGCAATATTTCGCCGCTGTTCATGTCAAATGCGGTCAGACCATGAAAACAATCTTGTAGCTCACAGCCGTAAGCACCAATGTTCTGGATTGGTACGGCGCCGACGCTGCCAGGGATCAAAGAAAGGTTTTCCAGTCCACCCCACCCTTGTGACAGGGTCCATTGCACGAAATCGTGCCAATTTTCGCCGGCGGCTGCGCGTACATACACTGCTTGCTGGTCGCTGCCGACAATCTCGCGTCCGTGAGTACACATATGTAACACCAACCCATCGAAGTTCTTTGTCAGAAGCAGATTACTGCCGCCCCCGAGCACTAGGCGCGGCATGCCAACGGCATCGGGATCAGACTTAAGTGCCTGCAGGTTAGCAAGCGAGGCCACCGGCAAATAAGCAAGAGCGCGAGCATCGATACCGAAAGTGTTGTGCGAGCGCAGCGAAAAGTCGTATTGAAACGGCAATGTTGGGGTAGTGGAAGTCATAGCACCAAAATTATAGAAGTAGCCGCCAGCGACAACCGCTAATGGCCGTGGCTACTGCATCGGAAAATTATCCCGATTGGTGGAAAATAGACGGCCGTGACCGACACCTCGGATTTTTTATCCGATAGAATACAGATTCACCAAAAGCAGCGCCAGATTGGGCCGCCGCCTGAATTTTATTTAACAAAGTAAAGAAATAGGAATAGCTATAAACGGCCGCGTGACTAATGTACCGGAAAAGCGCACTTCGAACGGCCATGAATGGCACATTAAAAGTGTACCAATCCTTTCCGGTGGATTTATACATCAAAGTATGT
>DCSW01000118.1 GCA_002325825.1 Collimonas sp. UBA1456 | reverse complement strand
ATTATCGCCACAAATGGTACTAGCGTCGGAAAAATCGGATGACGAACTAGGATGCATCGATCATATCAAGGATATTGTCGGTAAAGTAACCGGGGTAAAAAGCGTTGACACCTCTGTCGGCGTGATTGCCAGTCAATCATTGCACAGCACGGCCGCGCGACGCGTGCGTCGGCCTGTTCCAATAGGTATGATGGGAATACCATTTGGTGACAGTTTTTACATCCGATCCCGCCACTCTTGACAAACTCAAAACAAATTCAATCCTCGTTGTTTTGTCTGAGGTCGTATTTTTATTGACAAAATCAGCCCGTAAATCAGCTTGGACCGAATCGCGCCCCATGCTTTTGCACCATGTTTCGATGACGCACCAGGTCGCAGCTGCGGTGATATTTGCAACGAAATTGCAGTTGCATCGCAACGATGACGGCCGGAGCCGTTATAATTTCCGGCAGCGAAGCAAATTTTTTCATTATTGACGAGAGCACACCATGAGTTTGAATCAAGTATCGGCCGGGCATGATTTGCCAAACGATTTTCATGTCATTATCGAAATTCCGATGAATGCCGATCCGATCAAATATGAAGTTGACAAGGAATCCGGCGCGATTTTCGTTGATCGTTTCATGGGAACGGCCATGCATTACCCATGCAACTACGGCTACATCCCGCAAACTTTGTCCGAAGACGGTGATCCGATCGACGTGCTAGTGATTACGCCATTCCCGCTGTTCCCAGGGGTAGTGGTGCGTTGCCGCCCGATTGGCGTGTTGAAGATGTCGGATGAAGCTGGTCAGGATGCCAAGTTGCTGGCGGTGCCGGTCGACAAAGTCCTGAGTATCTACACGCACTGGCAAAAGCCGGAAGACATAAACGAACTGCGCCTGAAGCAGATTCAGCATTTCTTTGAACACTACAAGGATCTGGAAAAGAACAAGTGGGTCAAGATCGATGGATGGTTTGGCACGGATGAGGCGCGCAAGGAAATTCTGGCGGGAGTCGAGGCTTACAAGAAGTCCATCGTGGTGTAATTTATCGGAATTTTGGTCTGCCTGAGCGGACTGGATTTGTCTGAGCAAAGCACACTGCGGTACGCTTTTCTCATGATTCGACAGTTTTTAGCTGCAACAACAGCGTTTGGCTACGTGAATGCGTACTACGCGAGACGGACATTGGTTTGCTGCCCGATTACATGATCTGCGCCGATCTGGCGCAAGGCAATCTCATCGGGTTGCTGCAATACGAGCCACTGCCACAGCACGCTATCTGTACTGCATCTATTTTGCCGAATCGCTACCTGTCATCCAAGGTCGGGTTGTTCCTGGAAGCGGTTGAGAAGGGTCTGAATCAGTCTGTCAGACAGATGTCATGATTGGTGGCGCATCACAGTCAGCAGGCGCGCGACGCACTGATTCAACGTCAGGCCTCCCCGAGCACCAGCATACCGGCGCCGATCATCACCAGGAAGCCGATCACGGTAGCTTTCGCATCCAAGCGGTTGACAACCAACACCATGCCAGTTAATGCCCCAAAGGTGCCCAGCAACCGCGTCGCCGGCGGTCCTTCTCCTAGCAGTAGGACCGCCGGGCCGATTCTGATCACCACGAAATTCAATTCTCCCCCAGATGGTGACGGTCAGCAAGGCAAGCAGTATATCGGTCGATTGCATGGCCTCTCAGTGTCTCTCGTTGTTTTTATTCGTTGGTATGATTTCTTGCGATGGCACGAAAGGCGTCTGGTTTGAAGTGCATCCGAACGAAATGGATTGCGCTCATTCATCTCATCCATGTAGTTGTTGATGCCGTGCGCATCCTGTTTCAGAAAATCGGCCACCGCATCGGCGAAACCCGGATGGGCTAGCCAGTGCTCTGACCAAGTCTTTTGCGGCAGAAAGCCGCGTGCTATTTTATGTTCGTCCTGAGCGTCGCCCTCGAAGCAGGCGATTTTTTGAGCAATGCAGAACTCCATCGATTGATAGTACGCGGTTTCAAAATGCAGGCACGGCACTTCTCAGATGGCGCCCCAGTAACGGCCGTACAGCGTTTGTCCGGTAGAGACCAACAGTGACGAGGCAATCTGCAAGCCGTCGCGCTCGGTGATAATCAGCAATAGATTGTGCGGCATGCCGGTGGCGATCTGCAGGAAGAAATTCGGGTTCGGATACGGCGTTGAATGATGTGCGGTGTAGGTACGAGGATAGCAGTGATTGAAGAAGATTCAGTCTTCCCCGGTGGTGCTCTGATCGTGCAAGTTGCGAAAGCGCACGCCAGCCTCGGCGATTTTGTGCCGCTCAGCTAAAATGTTCTTTCGCTTCAGCGTAGTCAGGAAGGCGGTGAAATTAGCATAGCCGGCGTTGAGCCAGTGGAACTAGATCCCGCTGTGCAATATGAAGCCGGCCTATTGCAAGGCGCTAGCCTGATCTGCTGGCGGATACAGGATGTGAGCCGACGAGGTTTGCGTCTCTTGGCGCAGTGATTGCAACAGCGCCATCAACGCCGCCCTTTTCTGATCGTCGAGTGCCAGTAGTCTGCCGTCGGTAACGGGTATGAACGGAATCTCCGACAGCAACTTGGGATAATACTTGAGGCCGTTGCGCTCATAGGCATCGGCCCAGGCCCAGTCGAACACGTACTCGCCGTAGGAGTGGAGTTTCATGTACAGTGGCAGGGCGGCGATCAATTCAGCATCGTTCCACAGCGACAGGTATTGCGGTTGCTAGCCGGATTTTTCCGAGGCGCTGCCGCTTTCGTTCCATGCATGCAAGAAAATGAAAGACAAGAACGGGTTGGCATCCGCTTGCAGCACAAGCAGTCCATCCCGGGCCGCCCGTCCGACTTCGCTCAGGGATGCAATGATGCGTGTGCTGATCTTGGTTGTGATCTGGTTAATCAAGGACTGTGCGAACCGTAAGTGTGGATAGGAAGGCTCCAAGTTTAGCATTGTAGTCAGAAAACTCGACCCGCTCTGAGGTTAAGACATTAGCGTGCGATAATTGCACAGATACAAATAGCCTGGATGTCGCCGGCGCGCTCAATGGCACCACTGCCAACATAGGAAATAATGATAACCAAGAACAGATTTCTGAACCTTTATTCCCATGATTTTGCACGCGTTGCGGTCGCCATCTCACGTTGTCGGGTGGCCGATCCGGCTTTCAACGCCGCCACTGCCATCGGGCTAGCGCAGCAGGCCGAGCAGCAAGGTGCGGTGCTGGTGGCGTTTCCGGAGTTGGGTTTGTCTGCGTATACTTGCGACGACCTGTTCCATCAGCGTGCGTTGCTCGATGCATGCGAAGCGGCATTGCATACGGTGGTGGAGGCGTCCAAAAACCTGTCGCTGGCGATGATCGTCGGCTTGCCGCTGCGGGTCGAGCATCAGCTGTTCAACTGCGCGGTAGTGGTCGCAGGGGGACGTATTCAGGGTATCGTACCGAAAAGCTACCTACCGAACTATGGTGAATTCTATGAAGCACGCCAGTTCAGCGCCGCTGAAAATACAGCGGTACGCAGCCTGCAATTGTTGGGTGCTAGCGTCCCATTCGGCAGCGGATTGCTGTTCGAGGTGGCCAATTTTCGCCTGTTGCGTTTCCATGTTGAGATTTGCGAAGATGTCTGGGTACCGATTCCACCGTCGTCGTTCGCCGCGCTGGCCGGTGCCAGCGTACTGATCAATCTATCTGCCTCAAACGCGCTAGTGGGCAAGGCCAATTATCGTCATCAACTGGTGGCGCAACAGTCAGCACGCTGCCTGTCGGCCTACTTGTATACCTCGGCCGGTAACGGCGAATCATCAACCGATCTGGCCTGGGACGGCCAAGGTCTGATCTACGAAAACGGCGAATTGCTGACGGAATCCGAGCGTTTCCTGGGCGAATCGCATACCATTTTTGCCGACATTGACCTGGAGCGGTTATCGCTCGAGCGGATGCGCCAGACCACTTTTGGACAATCGGTACGTCGGCACGCCGACGAGGTGGCCAAGTTCACAGTGTTGCGTTTTGAACTGGCCTTGCCGCTGAATAGGGCGCTGCCGCTGGCGCGCAACATCGAGCGTTTTCCATATGTGCCGTCAGACCCGAAGCACCGCGATGAACGTTGCACCGAGGTCTACAACATCCAGGTGCAGGCGCTGGTGCAGCGTCTGTCAGCTAGTAATTTTTCTAAAGTGGTGATCGGCGTATCGGGCGGCCTGGATTCGATTCACGCGTTGCTGGTATGCGCCAAGGCGATGGATAGACTGAACCTGCCGCGCGCCAATATCCTGGCCTATACCA
>DCSW01000097.1:165-19384 GCA_002325825.1 Collimonas sp. UBA1456 | reverse complement strand
GGTGCGCATCCGTGAACGGCTGCGCGCAGCGATGCCGGGCGAATTTGTAGATCGGCTTCGCGGTAGGCGGCAAAGCAGGCTTTCGGTAGCAGTAGCTGGACGCCGCAGCCGGGTAACAGGCGTATCAGATTGGGCGTCATTTGGTTGCGCCATTGTTCCAGCGCCTGTTCTCTGTCCACCGTAATATGACCAGTGTGGCCATGCGCCAGTTGCCAGCGGAACAGCGGCATCCCGCGTGGCACCACCAAAGCAGCCAGCACATGACGGATGTCGGTCAGAAACGGCGCGGTTGGCAGCGGGTTTGATGGAGTGCGAACTGGGGCGGCGCTGAGCGCGGTATGTGTAAGTTGTTGCAGTAATGTGTAAGTGTCCACGTGGCTACGTGGCAGCTGATCGATCGCATACAGCGTCGGCACGATTCCTGTCAATACCTCCGGCGCTAGGATGTGAGCATGTAGATGAGTGTTAAGCGTTACCATCACATCGGCCGGAATTGGGCCAGAGCCAATCGAAAAACGCATCCATACTAACAGTGGTATACCGATCAGCAGGTAATCATATTGTTTGCCATGATACTCGATGCTGCTCGATTCGCTGTAGGCTTCGATCACATCCATCAGCGCATCGTAGGAATTGGGCTGTGTTGGAAACAGTTGTTCCAGCGCGCTATCGATCGGTTCCTGATGTTGCGCCTTGAAGTGCTTGTTGAGCAAAACTTCAATATCGCGTTCCCATGAACGCTCTTCGAGATGGCTGGAAGCTTGCGTCAATGCCTGTGCCAGTTTGGCTAGGCGGTGGCTATCGGTAGAAAATTTACGCGAAGGTTTTTTTGACGGGGCGCATAGTAGATAAAGTGGGTGGGGGCTGACAACATAGTCAATATCTTATTGCGCGACCGTAGCAGATGCGCATTGCGCATCCTATGCATCAGAGGGCAACCGAGATTATCACATATTCGTCTATTTAAATATGCTACGCTTTCTGCGCTGCCTTCTGGCCCACGACCGCTTGCTGAGAGTTTCAACGATTCTGAGGCAGGAAGACTGCAAGTTTGTATTGTAGGGCATTTCTGCGAGCGAGCTGCAGGAATGACAAGCGCCGGCAGTGCCGGCTCTTGTCATTCCATCCAGATTAGTTGCAAACTACTTGCAACTAATCACCTGGCGCCATCACGCGCAGAAGATGATACCAGGCAGGCCGATTGTTATGTTGCTAGCAACTGGCGCAGCACGAACGGCAGAATGCCGCCGTGTTTGTAGTAATCGACCTCGATCGGTGTATCTATACGCAGCAGGACTCTGACTTTCTTGATTTCGCCATTGGCGAGATGGATCACCAGGGTAGCATCTTGCCGTGGCTTGATTTCGCCATCGATGCCCCTCAGGTCGAAGGTTTCATTGCCGGTGATGCCCAGCGTTTGCACGCTGTCGGTGCCGATAAATTGCAGCGGCAACACACCCATGCCGACCAAATTGGAGCGGTGAATACGCTCGAACGAACGCGCAAACACAGCCTTAACGCCCAGCAATTGGGTGCCCTTTGCTGCCCAGTCGCGCGACGAACCTGTACCGTACTCTTCGCCGGCAAACACCATGGTTGGTACTCCATCTTTGATGTATTGCATTGCGGCGTCATAGATCGACATTTCTACACCGGTAGGTTGAAATAGGGTAATGCCGCCTTCGACCCACGAGCCGTCCGGTGTTGGTGGAATCATCAGGTTCTTGATACGAACGTTAGCAAACGTACCTCGCATCATGATTTCGTGATTGCCGCGACGCGAACCGTAGGAGTTGAAGTCTGCCTTCAACACGCCGTTGGCGCTCAGCCATTTACCCGCTGGGCTGGATTCCTTGATGGAACCGGCTGGCGAGATGTGATCGGTGGTGATCGAATCGCCGAATACGCCCAGTGCGCGCGCGCCGGTGATGCTGGTCGCAGCCGCCTTCGGTACCATGGTGAAGTCACGGAAGAATGGTGGCTCAGCGATGTAAGTCGATTTCGGCCAGTTGTAGACTTCGCCGCCGCCGGCACCCTTGATAGCTTCCCACAGCTTGCCTGGTGAACCCTTGACGTCGGCGTAATTAGCCTTGAAGACAGTGGCGTTCATCGCAAACTTCATCAGCTTGGCGACTTCTTGCGAAGTTGGCCAAATATCGCCCAGATAGATGTCCCTAACTTTCCCAGTCTTGCCCTTGCCCTTGCCGACAGGCTCAGTCATCAGGTCGCGCGTTATGTTGCCGGCGATTGCGTAAGCTACGACCAGCGGTGGCGATGCCAGGAAGTTGGAGCGGATGTTCGGATGGATCCTTGCCTCGAAGTTACGGTTGCCGGATAATACGGCCGATGCCACTACGTCGTTCTTGATGATGGCTTCGTTCATCGCAGGACTCAGGTCGCCGGCGTTGCCGATACAGGTTGTGCAACCGTAGGCAGTCACTCCGAAGCCGAGTTTTTCCAGGTACGGCAGCAGCTTCGCAGCTTCCAGGTATTCGGTGACCACGCGTGAGCCAGGTGACAGCGAAGTCTTAATGTGTGTAGATACCTTGAGGCCAGCTTCGACCGCTTTCTTGGCCAACAAACCAGCCGCTAGCATGACGCTTGGGTTGGATGTGTTGGTGCAAGAAGTGATGGCAGCGATCAGGATGTCGCCGTTTTTTAGCTTGACGCCGTCAGTGGTGGTATAAGTCGCATCGAGATCTTCGATCCTCTTGTTGAAGCCGTTTTCTGCGATTGGCTTACCGAAGAGTTCGACGAAATTGGCTTTGACGTGGCCGATTTCGATACGGTCTTGCGGACGCTTTGGGCCTGCCAGCGATGGCGTAACCGTACCCAGATCGAGTTCGACGACAGTGGTGTACTCGATATCGCCAATCTTTGGAATGCCGTATAGATTTTGTGCCTTGAAGTAGCCGGCGAATGCATCGATCTCCGCTTTGCTGCGGCCAGTTCCCTTGAAATAGTCTATAGTTGCATCGTCAACCGGGAAGAAGCCCATGGTGGCGCCGTATTCCGGAGCCATGTTGGCAATAGTGGCTCGGTCGGTCAGGCCAAGCGAGGCAGTACCTTCGCCGAAGAACTCGACGAACTTGCCGACGACTTTTGCTTTTCGTAGAAGTTCGGTAATGGTCAATACCAAATCGGTTGCAGTGACGCCTTCGCGCAGCTGGCCTGTAAGGTTGACGCCGACCACGTCTGGTGTTAGGAAGTAAACCGGTTGGCCCAGCATGCCGGCTTCCGCCTCAATCCCGCCCACGCCCCAGCCGACTACGCCGATGCCGTTGATCATGGTGGTGTGCGAATCAGTGCCGACCAGCGTGTCTGGATAGTAGACAGAATTCTTCTTGTGGACGCCGCGCGCCAGGTATTCTAGGTTGACTTGGTGGACGATGCCGAAGCCCGGAGGCACAACGCCAAACGTATCGAATGCCTGCATGCCCCATTTCATGAACTGGTAGCGCTCGTTATTGCGCTGAAATTCCAGTTTCATATTGAGGTCGAGGGCTGTCTTTTCACGGAAATGGTCGATCTGTACCGAATGGTCCACTACCAAGTCAACCGGCACTAACGGCTCAATGCTCTTGGCATTCTTGCCCAGCGAGGCGGCAACGTTGCGCATGGCAGCAAGGTCGGCCAGCAGTGGCACGCCGGTGAAGTCTTGCAGTATGACCCGTGCTACGACGAACGGAATTTCGTCAGTGCGGGCTGCGGTTGGTCCCCAGTTCGCCAGTTGCTTGACGTGCTCTTCAGTGACCTTCTTGCCGTCGCAGTTGCGCAGAACCGATTCCAGCACGATACGGATTGAAATCGGCAGGCGCGAGATATTGATGCCAAGTTTTTTCTCCAGTGCAGGCAAGGAATAGAACTTGCTCTTTTGGGAGTCGGAAATCTTGAGTTCCTTGAGTGTGTTCAGTGTGTTACGGGACATGCTTTCTCCTTGATTTACAAACTATTTTCCGGGTCGGCGGGAGCCGCAGCCGGCATCTGTTCTTATACCGGGGACTTGCATTCGTTAGCCATTTGCGGGCCTTTTTTGAATCGAGAAAAATACTTTTGGCCGTGATGCCGATCCACGGCAAGCCGTATTTGCGGTTTTCAAAACGATTGGCGTCGGTGGTGGTCGGCACGCGGATCGGGGGTGCAGGGCTTTGCCCCAGTGCTGCGCGATGTGCTTATCGTATTTGACGTTAGTGTAGATGGTCAGGCTGTTGCCTAGTTCGCAATGGTAGTTCACTGCGGTGGCGGGATGTTGGGAGTACCTTCATTTCCAATGCTCCGTAGTGCACTTGTCGTCATGCTTGTAGATGGTAAGGTGGGGTTACAATAAGGTTGTGGCGGTTTCAGGTAGTAAAATGCCGTTGCTTCTGGCACGCTGCAGGACTGTCCAGTAATAACAATAACTGGCACGATCATGCGGTATGCCGTGATGCTGTATCGGCCCTCATGAGGCATGCTGCGCTGTATGCAGAATTTGTTCCGCCTCGGTAACTTCCGACGGCGACGGAGTAAAGGCTTGTACGATCACGCGGATCTGCTGTGGATGGATGCTCCACATCCGCGTGTAGCCGAATTTTATCCTGGCTTGCTGCGCATCGGCAGCGACGATCGCCATGTCTTTGATGTCGGTCGTGACGTTATGCGAAAGTACCTTGCCGTACGCATGACAGTCGGCGGCGACTTTCAGTTTGACTCGCATCAACAGCGAATGGTGGAATTGTCCCGGCGAGCACATCGCATCACTAAAGATGGCGCCGTAATGATCTGAAACAAAATCCATGATGCCCAACGATAGTGAGTGCACTTGCGGTAGCGCGGCGATGCCGAACACATCCGCCAGCGCGCCATGCGTCTCTATCAGTACGTGAATCGGCAGCGCTTGCTGCCCGGCTTGAACTGCGTGATGATTGATTAGGTCGAGCGCGCTGCGCACCTCGTCAAGGCTTTGTATTTTTGGCAGTATTAGATATGCTAGTCGGCTGACTGCGCCCTGGCAGATGATCTGTATGTCTTGTTCGAAAAAACTGCTGTCGGTATCGTGTACGCGAGCACCGATACGATCAAAGCGATTTTTTGAACCGGCAATGATGCTGGTTACCAGTTGCGCATGCGCGACTTCGTTACCTTCGCTGGCGCCGTCTTCGCAGACGAAAGTGCTATCGAATACTGGGCCGAGTTCCTGTGGCAGCAGCAGCGATTGAGGCATGAACTTTTCAACACCGGCGTAATGATCGCAGACCGGTAGCGAGCTCAGTTTTTGCTTGCCTAGTAATACGGCCTCGGTAGGGTACATTGCGAAATTTCTAATGATTGCAGGGCAGTATTAACCGTAGCGGATTAGGGCGGGAAAAGCGTTTCCAAACGTGGACGCGACAACCAAACTACATGTCTTGTAGTGGCTCAAAAATATACGGACAGTTACATATTATGGTTCGCGCACGGACACAGCGTACCCATCCTACATTGTTGCTTAGCCAATCAAGTGTTTCACGCTATCACTCTCTTCTCGCAATTCTTTCAACGTGATATTGATGCGCTTTTGTGAGAACTCGTCGATTTCCAGGCCTTGGACGATGTTGTATTCGCCATTTTCTGTCGTGACTGGAAAGCCGAACATGGTGCCTTCAGGGATGCCATACGAGCCATCCGACGGTATGCCCATGGTGGTCCATCTGCCGTTGGTTCCCAATATCCAGTCACGCACGTGGTCGATCGCTGCATTGGCTGCCGAAGCTGCCGAAGACAAACCGCGCGCTTCAATGATCGCCGCGCCGCGCTTGCCGACTGTTGGCAGGAATACGTCCTTGTTCCAGACCTGGTCGTTGATCATATCTTGGACCGATGCGCCGTCTGCAGTCGCGTAGCGATAGTCGGCGTACATGGTTGGCGAGTGGTTGCCCCATACAAACAGCTTTTCGATGACGGCAACCGGCTTGCCGATCTTCGCCGCAATGTGCGACAACGCGCGGTTGTGGTCCAGGCGCAGCATAGCGGTGAAGTTCTTGGCCGGTAGGCTTGGCGCCGACTTCATGGCTATATAAGCGTTGGTGTTGGCTGGGTTGCCGACCACCAGTACCTTGATATTGCGTGAAGCGACGATGTCGAGCGCCTTGCCTTGCGCGGTGAAGATCTGCGCATTGGCCTCCAACAGCTCCTTGCGTTCCATGCCTGGGCCGCGTGGGCGCGCGCCAATCAGCAGAGCAACGTCGGCATCCTTGAATGCAGTCAATGGATCGCTGTGGGCAGTGATACCAGCCAGCAGTGGGAAAGCGCAATCGTCAACTTCCATAATTACGCCCTTCAGCGCTTTTTGTGCTTTCTCGTCAGGGATTTCGAGCAATTGTAAGATGACCGGTTGGTCTTGTCCAAGCAGGTCACCATTGGCGATGCGGAACAGCAGGGAGTAACCGATTTGACCAGCGGCGCCGGTTACGGCAACGCGCATAGGTAATTTAGCCATGTTGAATTTCCAGAAAGGTGATAGAAAGCGATATCTATATCTATTAAATAATCAATGTGTATCAATTGACTCAGTGCAGGACCGGATTCATCAGTGTGCTTGATGCGGCGCATTGTTCTATCAACAACCGCTTTGCTAAAGCAGTTGAATTGCAAAAACCAGTTAAATTTAAAAGTCCTACAAAAAGCCGTGACGCAAATCTTTAATGTAATACGGAGCCTCTAATCATAACGGCGGAAGGCCCCTCTCATTCTTCAATTTGTTTTGCGTCGATTTATTCTAAAGGGAATCGATGTCCGCATCTTATTCGTGAAAATCGATTACGGCGGCAGCGGCGAGCAAATTTTGACGTCATGGCAGCCCATTATTATAGTCTATGACGGCATAGTATGTCAATAAGTAATGATATGTCTTATATAAGATATATCATTACTTATCTTTTGCTGGACGGCAGCATGATTTTTGTGGTGAAATCTAAGGCTATGAGTTTCATTCCGTCCAATCTGAGTGGCACTGATCCAGTCGATCAGAGCGCCATTGTTCCCGGAGCATCTCCGACATTTAGCCCGCTCTACCAACAAATTAAGGCGTTGATCATGCAGCGCCTACAATCCTTTGAGTGGAGGCCTGGCGAATCAATTCCTAGCGAAGTTGAGCTTGGTGGCCGTTTCAAGGTCAGTCAGGGTACAGTGCGAAAGGCGATTGACGAGCTGGCTGCGGAAAATTTGTTGGTACGGCGGCAAGGTAAGGGAACTTTCGTTGCAACTCACCACGAGGCGCGTTCGAAGTTTCGTTTCTTGCGTCTGATGCCGGATAGCGATCAGCCGCAAATTACCGATAAAAAAATCGTTGAACTGAAGCGCCTACGTGCGCCGGCGGAAATTGCACGCTTGCTCGTAATGAAGGCAGGTGATTCCGTGGTCTACGTAAAGCGGGTATTGGCGTTCGACCGCGTGCCGACGATTCTTGAGGATCTGTGGCTGCCGGGAGCGTTGTTTAAGACGCTGACGCTGGAGCGTCTGTCTGAATACAAGGGTCCAATGTACGGTTTGTTTGAGACTGAATTCGGCACGCGTATGATTCGTGCGACCGAGCAGATTCGTGCCGCCAGCGCTGATGGCGATGTGGCCGAGTTGCTGGGGGTTGAAAAATCCTCGCCGCTGTTGTGTGTGGAGCGCGTGTCCTTCACCTACGGCGACAAGCCGGTAGAGGTACGGCGTGGCTTGTATGTGACCAATCTTCATTATTATCAGAACGAACTGAGTTAGTCAGGGTGCTGAATTGAGTTGGTCGATTTGCGCTATGCTTCTATAGTTGTTGTTAGTTGACGAGTATTCTCAGTATTGAATAATAACCATTGGTGTGCTGCACAAAAATCGGCGAAAATTGCGAGATTGTACTTGCAGTAAATTTTTAAACTGAGGAGAACCCTGTTATGTCTGAAGCCGCGAAACCAAACCGGCCGCAGTTTCGTAATATAAACATTACTCAAATTGTTGGTTACCGCTTGCCGCTGGCGGGCATTATTTCGATTTTGCACCGTATCAGCGGCCTGTTGATGTTTTTATTTCTTCCTTTCATCTTGTTTTTGCTGGACAAAAGTCTGGTATCTGAACGTGCTTTCGACTACTTCAAGGATTTTGCCTCGAACTGTTCTGTGAAGTTTATCATTCTGGTCCTGTCGTGGGCCTATCTGCACCATTTCTGCGCCGGCATTCGTCATCTCATTATGGATAACCACGTTGGTCTGGACAAAGTCAGCGCGCGCAAATCAGCTGCGGCTATCCTGGTTGTCAGCGTGCCACTGACGCTGATCGTTGCATTGAAACTGTTCGGAGCATTCTAAATGACAGATAACAACAATATCGCACAAAAGTGTCTGCTCATCAGCGCGCATTACGTCTTGCGAGACTGGCTGGTGCAGCGTCTGACAGCTATCGTCATGGTTATTTACACCGTCATCCTGTTGGGATGTTTGCTGACCGCCGGCAGCTTCAGCTATGATGGCTGGGTTGGTCTGTTTTCATATAAGTGGTTCAAACTGGTCACGTTTGTGGCGCTGATGTCGCTATTTCTTCATGCATGGATTGGCGTGCGTGATATCTGGATGGATTATGTCAAGCCGGTCGGCGTTCGCCTGATCTTGCAAGTTGCCGCAATCCTGTGGTTGCTCGGTTGTGGCGGATGGGCGGCGCAGATTCTATGGAGAGTGTAATCGTGGCTGCTATCCAATCTACAATTCCTACGCGTCGTTTTGATGCGGTGATCGTTGGTGCCGGTGGTTCCGGTATGCGTGCTTCGTTGCAATTGGCAGAATCTGGTTTGAAGGTTGCTGTGCTATCGAAGGTGTTTCCTACCCGTTCACATACGGTCGCAGCACAGGGCGGCATTGGCGCCTCGCTCGGCAACATGTCCGAAGACAGCTGGTACTGGCACATGTTTGACACCGTCAAGGGCTCGGATTACTTAGGTGATCAAGATGCGATCGAATTCATGTGCCGCGAAGCACCTAAGGCAGTGTATGAACTGGAACACTTCGGCATGCCGTTTGACCGTAACACCGACGGCACCATTTACCAGCGTCCGTTCGGCGGTCACTCGGCCAATTTCGGTGAAAAGCCGGTAGCCCGCGCTTGCGCAGCTGCTGATCGTACCGGCCATGCGCTGTTGCACACGCTATATCAACGCAACGTGCGCGCCAAAACCCATTTCTTCGTCGAGTGGATGGCAATCGATCTGGTGCGTGCTGCTGAAGGCGATGTTATCGGCGTGGTTGCGCTGGAAATGGAAACCGGCGATGTGATGATTTTAGAAGCCAAGACCACGGTCATGGCGACTGGCGGTGCAGGGCGTATTTGGGCGGCTTCGACCAATGCCTTCATCAATACCGGTGACGGCATGGGTATGGCGGCGCGCGCAGGTCTGCCGCTGGAAGATATGGAATTCTGGCAGTTCCATCCAACCGGTGTGGCCGGTGCGGGCGTGCTGATCACAGAAGGCGTGCGTGGCGAAGGCGGTATCCTGATCAACGCCAAAGGCGAACGTTTCATGGAGCGCTACGCGCCAACCCTGAAGGATCTGGCGCCACGTGACTTCGTCTCGCGGTCGATGGACCAGGAAATCAAGGAAGGTCGCGGTTGCGGTCCGTACAAGGATCACGTGCTGCTGGATCTGCGCCACATCGGCGCTGAAACCATCATGAAGCGCCTGCCATCAATTTTGGAAATCGGCCACAAGTTCGCCAACGTCGATGCGTTGAAAGAACCGATCCCGGTCGTACCGACCATCCACTATCAAATGGGCGGTATTCCCACCAACGTCTACGGCCAGGTTGTTGTGCCGGAGAACGGTACTCCGAACTCGGTCGTCAACGGCCTGTACGCAATCGGCGAATGCGCCTGCGTATCGGTGCACGGCGCTAATCGCCTCGGCACCAATTCGCTGCTGGATCTGGTGGTATTCGGCCGCGCTGCCGGTAATCACATTGTCGACAGTAAGCTCAAAGCACGCAGCAATAAGCCGTTGCCTGCCGATGCCGCGGACGTTGCCTTGGCGCGTCTGGCCAAGCTGGAAAGCAGCACCGGTTCCGAGCGTGTGCAAGACGTTGCTGGCGATATCCGCAAGACCATGCAGCACTACTGTGGCGTGTTTCGTACCGACGAATTGCTGGAGCAAGGCTACAAGGAAATCATGGTTCTGGATGAGCGTCGCAAGCATGTCGCGTTCAAGGACAAGTCCAAGGTATTCAACACAGCACGTGTTGAGGCGCTGGAACTGGATAACCTGATCGAAACTGCCAAGGCCACTATTACTTCGGCGGCAGCTCGTAAAGAATCGCGCGGTGCGCATGCACATCGCGATTGCGAAAAGCGTGATGACGAAAACTGGATGAAGCACACCTTGTGGTACTCAGAAGGTAATCGTCTTGACTATAAGCCAGTGGTTACCAAGCCGCTGACAGTTGGTACTTTCCATCCAAAGCCACGCACATTCTAGCTAATTACGGGACAGAGTTTAAGAGCCACCGTAGCGTGGCGAATTACTCTGTCCTAAAATGACTAGATAAAAATGTGTCAATTGCAGAAAAAATATTTGTTGTGCAGGGTTGAAGAGTTGAAGCCGTTCAATGACCCGATTCAACATCTAATTAAAAGATATAGCCATGTCATCACGTACTTTAAAATTTAAAATCTACCGCTACGATCCTGATAAGGATGCCAAGCCTTACATGCAGGATCTGACCGTGGAACTGCCGCCAACCGACAAGATGCTGCTCGATGCATTGCAGCGTATCAAGGCAGACGTCGACGATTCGCTGGCGCTGCGTCGCTCATGCCGTGAAGGCGTGTGCGGTTCCGATGCGATGAACATTAATGGCAAAAACGGTCTGGCGTGCATCACCAATCTGAACGAACTGACCGAGCCTATCGTACTTAAGCCGTTGCCAGGCCTGCCTGTGATCCGCGACCTAATCGTCGATATGACGCAATTCTTCAAGCAATACGATTCGATCAAGCCGTTTCTAATTAACGACAGCATCCAACCGGAAAAAGAGCACCTGCAATCGCCTGAACAGCGTGAAGAACTGGATGGTCTATACGAGTGCATCCTGTGCGCTTGCTGCTCGACTTCCTGTCCGTCGTTCTGGTGGAATCCTGACAAATTCGTCGGCCCAGCCGGTCTGCTGCAAGCTTATCGCTTCATCGCCGACAGCCGTGACGAAGCAACCAACGCGCGCCTGGACAACCTGAAAGATCCGTATCGTCTATTCCGTTGCCGTTCGATCATGAACTGTGTCGACGTTTGTCCTAAGGGGTTGAACCCGAATGCAGCGATCGGCAAAATTAAGAAATTGATGGTTCATCCGTCGGTGTAAAAAAGAGGCAACAGGACGGTAAAACTCATGGGTCTTCCAGTCCTGTTTTTTGTAATATTTGGGGAACTGTTCGTTGACAGCGGCGAGCAGCGATATCAATTAAAATAAGTGGTCGCTATGCCTATCATTCATCAAGCAGATACCGCAAACCGAGCCCGGCTGCGCTGGCGTGCGAGGCGCGGTCTACTCGAAAATGATTTGATACTGACCCGGTTTCTGGACGCTCACGAAACCAGCATGACGGATGACGATGTCGACGCTTTTACGCGTCTGATGGAGCTGTCCGATAATCAACTAATGGATCTGCTGCTGGGGTGTAAAGAGCCGGATGGCTTGCTGGATTTGCCGCATGTGCAGGCACTGTTGGCTAGAATGCGCAATGCCTGAAACACGATGCTATTTTAAGCCATTAAGTTGGCAGCATGTGCCGTAGATATCGAGCAGCTTGTAAATAAGTCTTTTGTCTTCTAATTTAGAGGCACCTTTTGATTGAGGGAAGAGCCATGACCACCGCTGATACAAAAGCCACGCTATCGTTTTCTGATGGCAGCCCATCCGTAGAATTTCCGATTTACAAGGGCTCTGCCGGCTCGGAAGTCATCGATATTCGTAAGCTGTACGGCGCGACCGGAAAATTCACTTACGATCCCGGTTTCATGTCGACGGCGGCATGTAATTCGTCGATCACTTACATCGATGGTGACAAGGGCGAATTACTCTACCGCGGCTACCCGATCGAGCAGTTGGCGGTCAATTGCGATTTCCTGGAAACTTGCTATCTGTTACTCAACGGCGAACTGCCGACTGCGGCCGAGAAGAAAAAATTCGAAGCCACCGTGACCCAGCACACCATGGTCCACGAGCAGATGCAATTCTTCTTCCGAGGTTTCCGCCGCGATGCGCATCCGATGGCCGTTCTGGTCGGCACTGTCGGCGCGTTATCGTCGTTCTACCATGACTCTCTCGACATCACCGATCCGCGCCATCGCGAGGCCATCCGTCTGATCGCTAAGTTGCCGACTCTGGTTGCAATGACATACAAGTACAACGTCGGTCAGCCGTTCGTGTACCCACGTAACGAACTGTCATACAGTGCCAATTTCATGCACATGATGTTCTCGACCCCGTGCGAGGAGTACAAGATCAACGACGTACTGGTGCGCGCACTGGACCGCATCCTGACCCTGCATGCCGACCACGAGCAAAACGCTTCGACATCGACCGTGCGCCTGGCTGGTTCGAGTGGTGCCAATCCATTTGCCTGTATCGCTGCCGGCATTGCTTGTCTGTGGGGCCCAGCACATGGTGGCGCCAACGAAGCGGCACTGAACATGCTCAAGAAAGTCGGCACAGTCGACAAGATCCCTGAGTTTATCGCCAAGGTGAAAGACAAGAACTCTGGCATTAAGCTGATGGGCTTCGGTCATCGCGTCTACAAGAATTTCGACCCGCGCGCCAAGCTGATGCGCGAGACCTGCTATGAAGTCCTGAACGAACTGGGGCTGCACGACGATCCATTGTTCAAGTTGGCGATGACGCTAGAAAGAGTGGCGTTGGAAGACGAATACTTCGTTTCCCGCAAACTTTATCCGAACGTCGACTTCTATTCTGGCATTGTTCAATCAGCGTTGGGTATCCCACCCTCGCTGTTCACCGGCATCTTCGCCATGGCGCGTACTGTCGGCTGGATCGCGCAATGGAGCGAAATGATTTCCGACCCCGAACAAAAGATCGGCCGTCCACGTCAGTTGTTCGTTGGTTCGCCAGCGCGTGACGTGCCTGCAATCGACAAGCGCGGTTGATCCGGCATCTATAAGCAGCGTTTGTTGATATCTCAATAAAACATAGACAGCGAATCGATGCATTCACTGTCTATGTTTCTGCAGGTTATGCTATAGCTCCTACTCCTTATCGAGTTGGAGTGAGTAGAATGGACATTCGTGCTCTGGCGGACTTTGTCTATGTTGGTACGATTCTGGGCAGAGAAGTCCGCTTACTCGATTGTAGAAAAGGCATGCAAGCGACAAGCATGTTTTGAAGGACAGGCATGGAAATACCCGAATTGGAAATAGTAGTAAAAAGAATACTGTAAAAATAGAGCCCTTCCCCACAACTTGATATGCAATCCGCGAACCGATCAGGCCGTGTCGCGAAAGGTTATGTTAATCCGCTAATCTCGCGAAAAGCGAAGAAAGGTGAGCAAAATGATGCAACAATACCGCTCTAATTCTTACCTCTTCGGAGGTAATGCACCGTACATTGAAGAACTGTACGAGTCATACCTCGACAATCCCGGTTCAGTTGCCGACAACTGGCGCGCTTATTTCGACGCCATGCAGCATGTACCTGCAGTCGATGGCTCAGATAAGCCTGACGTCGGCCACGCATCCGTTATTGCCTCGTTCGCCGAGCTTGCTAAGCAAGGCCCGATCCGCACCATCTCTGCTTCAGTTGATGCCGAAATGGGCTTCAAGAGAATTGCTGTAACGCAATTGATCGCTGCCTACCGCTATCTGGGTTCACGCTGGGCCAATCTGGACCCGCTGCAACGCCAAGAACGTTCCGCGCTGCCGGAACTGGAGCCGAGTTTCTATGGCTTCACCGATGCCGACATGGACATCGTGTTCAACATCAGCAACACCTATTTCGGTCATGAGATGGCGTCCCTGCGCGACTTGCTGAACTCGTTGCGCGAGACCTATTGCCGTTCGATCGGTACTGAGTACATGTACATCAGCGATCCGATCGAAAAATGCTGGATGCAAGAACGCCTGGAGTCGACCCGCGCGGCGTCGGTATTCACGGCAGAAAAGAAGAAACATATCCTTGACCGCCTGACTGCTGCTAAAGGCCTGGAGAGTTACCTGCATACACGTTATGTCGGCCAGAAGCGCTTCTCGCTGGAAGGCGGTGAAAGTTTCATTGTAGCCCTGGATGAAACCATCCAGCGCGCCGGTGAAAAAGGCATTCAGGAAATCGTGATCGGCATGGCCCATCGCGGTCGTTTGAACGTGTTGGTTAACATCCTTGGCAAGATGCCGCAAGAGTTGTTTGCCGAGTTCGAAGGCAAGCACGTCGACGACCTGCCGGCCGGTGACGTCAAGTATCACCAAGGTTTTTCGTCCGACATTACCAGCCCTGGCGGACCGGTGCATCTGTCGCTGGCGTTCAACCCCTCGCATTTGGAAATTGTCAATCCAGTGGTTGAAGGTTCGGTCAAGGCCCGTATGGAACGCCGCGGTGATAGTGACGGCTCGCAAGTGCTGCCGATTCTGGTGCACGGCGATGCTGCATTTGCTGGCCAGGGCGTCGTGATGGAGACCCTCAATCTGGCGCAAACACGTGGTTACGGCACTAGCGGCACCGTGCATATCGTGATCAACAACCAGATTGGCTTTACCACTTCCGATCCGCGTGATTCTCGTTCCACGCTGTATTGCTCGGACGTGGTCAAGATGATCGAAGCGCCGGTGTTACACGTCAACGGCGATGATCCAGAAGCGGTGGTGTTCGCGACGCAGATTGCGCTCGACTACCGCATGGAATTCAAGAAGGATATCGTCGTCGATATCATCTGCTTCCGTAAGCTGGGCCACAATGAGCAAGATACGCCAGCGCTGACGCAGCCACTGATGTACAAGAAGATCGGCCAGCATCCAGGCACTCGTAAGTTGTACGCCGACAAGCTGGTTGCGCAAGGCACCATCACTGCGGATGAGGGCGATGAAATGGTCAAGGCCTTTCGCGATGCAATGGATGCAGGTAAGCACATCATCGACCCGGTGATCTACAATTTCAAGAGTAAGTACGCAGTCGATTGGTTGCCGTTCCTGAATCGCAAGTGGACTGATGCCGCCGATACAGCGGTACCGGCCACCGAACTGAAACGTTTGGCCAGTCGCATCGTCACCGTACCGGATGACTTCAAGCTTCACGCATTGGTCGAGAAAGTATTGATCGACCGCGCTGCAATGGGCCGTGGCGAACGCAATCTTGATTGGGGTATGGGCGAGCATCTGGCTTATGCTTCGTTGGTATCGTCGGGCTACGCGGTCCGCCTGACCGGCCAGGATGCTGGTCGCGGCACGTTCGTCCATCGTCACGCGGTGCTGCACGATCAAAATCGTGAGCGTTGGGATGACGGCAATTATATTCCATTACAAAACATTTCCGAGAAGCAGGCGCCGTTTAAGGTGATCGACTCGGTCTTGTCGGAAGAAGCGGTGCTTGGTTTCGAATACGGCTACTCCACAGCAGAACCAAACACATTGACCATCTGGGAAGCGCAATTCGGCGATTTCGCCAACGGCGCGCAAGTCGTGATCGACCAGTTCATCAGCTCCGGCGAAGTGAAGTGGGGGCGCGCTTCTGGCCTGGTCATGATGCTGCCGCACGGTTACGAAGGCCAAGGTCCAGAGCACTCGTCGGCACGCCTGGAACGTTATTTGCAACTGTGCGCTGATAACAACATGCAAGTGGTGCAGCCGACCACCGCAGCGCAGATTTTTCATCTACTGCGTCGCCAGATTATTCGCTTGTTTCGAAAACCGCTGATAATCATGACGCCGAAGTCGCTGTTGCGTAACAAGGATGCTGGTTCGCCATTGTCCGACTTCAGCAAGGGTAGCTTCCAGACTGTGATCGGCGAAGTTGATGACAAGGTCGATGTCAAGAAAGTCAAGCGCGTCATCGCTTGCTCTGGCAAGGTTTATTACGACCTGGTCAATGCACGTAAAGATCGCGGTCAGACAGATGTAGCTATTATTCGTCTGGAGCAATTGTATCCATTCCCGTATAAGGCGTTCGCTGCCGAACTGAAGCAGTTCTCGAACTTCATCGAACTGGTTTGGGCGCAGGATGAGCCGCAAAACCAGGGCGCATGGCTGCAGATTCAGCACAACATTTTTGAAAATCTGGACGAAGGTCAAAAGCTGGCATATTCCGGCCGTCCAGCCAGCGCATCGCCTGCCGTGGGTTACTATGACAAGCACTATGCACAGCAAAAAACGTTGCTGGATATGGCATTTTCCAAACTCAAAGGCTTTGTTCTGACGAAATAATCGATGTCTTTTAAATCAGTTGGTAACAGGGTAATTCGCTGCGCTATTGCGTCTCTTAAATGTTGTCTCGCAATCATGAAATATCGGAGGATTAAATGGCACTTCTTGCAGTAAAAGTTCCGCAATTGTCGGAATCCGTCGCCGAAGCGACTTTGTTGACCTGGCATAAAAAAATTGGTGATGCGGTCAAGTGCGATGAAAACCTGATCGACATCGAAACAGATAAAGTGGTACTGGAATTGCCGGCGCCAGCCGACGGCATCATTGTGCAATTGATCAAGACCGACGGCAGCACCGTGGTGGCCGATGAAGTGATTGCGGTTATCGATATCGATGCTTCGACCAAGGTAAGCTCGATGGAAGTAGAGGCAGTACCTGTGCCGCAAGTCGGCCATGCATCGACACCGGTCGCTGCGTCTGAATTGCAATCGCATTCGGCTGCGGTTATCGCGATGCCGGCCGCAGCGAAACTGCTGGCGGAAAATAATCTGTCGACTTCGCAGGTCGCCGGCAGCGGCAAAAATGGCCGCGTGACCAAGGGCGATGCCCTCGGCGCGATAGCCAACAAGGCAGCGCCGACACCTGCGCCATTGGGTCGGATAGCTGTGAAGCCAGCTCTGCAACAAGCCGCCGCACAAACCAAAGCTAACCTGGATGATCGTCCAGAAGAGCGCGTGCCGATGAGCCGCTTGCGTGCCCGTATCGCCGAGCGCTTGGTATACTCGCAATCGACTAACGTCATCCTGACGACATTCAATGAAGTCAATATGCAGCCGGTCATCGACCTACGCACGAAGTACAAAGATAAGTTCGAAAAAGAGCACAGCGTCAAACTGGGCTTCATGTCGTTCTTCGTCAAGGCGGCAGTTGCTGCGCTGAAGAAGTACCCGATCGTTAATGCATCTGTCGATGGTAACGATATCGTATATAACGGTTATTTCGATATTGGTATTGCAGTCGGTTCGCCGCGCGGTCTGGTGGTGCCGGTGTTGCGTGATGCGGATCAGATGTCGATCGCCGACATCGAAAAGAAGATCGGCGAATTCGGAGCCAAGGCCAAGGACGGAAAGCTGACCTTGAACGACCTAACTGGAGGTACTTTCTCGATCTCCAACGGTGGTACTTTCGGTTCGATGCTATCGACGCCGATCATTAACCCACCGCAATCCGCAATCCTTGGCGTGCATGCGACCAAGGACCGCGCAGTGGTTGAAAACGGTCAGGTCGTGGTGCGTCCGATAAACTATCTGGCGATGTCCTACGATCACCGTATCATCGACGGCCGTGAAGCAGTGTTGGCGCTGGTTGTAATGAAAGAAGCGCTGGAAGACCCAGCCCGCCTGTTGCTGGATCTGTAAGCGTTAATTCGCACAGCGAGCGCGCCTTGCTCTATTTCTCGATCCAGCATTTGGCGGAGCGGAGAATAGAGCAGGGCGCGTCGTTTAAGTGGCTATGCGTAAGACCACTCAGTTAATTGAGGAGCGCCTTGGCGCTGCGGCCGACCTGAATCAACAACGATTCAGGTCGGATAAGTCGGCATATATTTGCAAGGCAATAACTGGAAGGATGGAAATGAGCAAGCAATTTGATGTCGTAGTGATCGGTGGCGGTCCCGGCGGTTATATCGCAGCAATTCGCGCCGCACAGTTAGGTTTTAGTACGGCATGTATTGATGAGTGGAAAAATGCCAAGAACGGTCCTGCACTTGGCGGCACTTGCACCAATGTTGGTTGCATCCCATCGAAGGCACTGTTGCAATCGTCTGAGCATTTCGAACATGCCGGCCATGCGTTTGCAGCGCACGGTATTTATGTCAAGGATCTGGAACTGAACCTGAGACAGATGCTGGCGCGCAAGGATGGCGTCGTCAAACAGAATAACGAAGGTATCCTGTACCTGTTCAAGAAGAACAAGGTTACCTTTTTTCATGGCCGTGGTTCGTTCGTCAAGAGCAATGCCGACGGCTATGAAATTAAGGTTGCTGGCACTGCTGAAGAAACTATCAGCGCTAAGCATATCGTTTTAGCAACCGGCTCCAACGCACGCGAACTGCCGGGCACGCCGTTCGATGAGGAACTGATTCTATCGAATGCCGGCGCACTGACAATTGACGCGGTGCCGGCTAGATTGGGAGTGATCGGCGCCGGTGTGATCGGCCTCGAAATGGGTAGCGTCTGGCGCCGTCTGGGCTCTGAAGTCAGCGTGCTGGAAGCGTTGCCGA
Source organism: Collimonas sp. UBA1456 (assembly GCA_002325825.1). Classification (GTDB taxonomy): domain Bacteria; phylum Pseudomonadota; class Gammaproteobacteria; order Burkholderiales; family Burkholderiaceae_D; genus Collimonas. Next base: position 770 of record DCSW01000097.1, on the reverse strand, counting down.
CTTTCCTCGGTGCCGTCGACGAGCAGATCGCCAAGGAGGCTGGTAAGCTGTTCGCCAAGCAAGGTCTGAAGGTGAGCCTTGGCGTAAAGATCGGCGCTATTACCAGTAGTAAAAATGATGTCACGATCGAGTATGTTGATGCTGCCGGTGCCGCGCAGAAAGTTGTATTCGACAAGCTGATCATTTCGATCGGCCGCACCCCCAACACTATTGGCCTGAATGCCAAAGCTGTTGGCCTGCAGTTGGACGATCGTGGTTTTATCGCCGTCGATGGCGATTGCAAGACCAACCTGCCCAACGTCTGGGCGGTCGGTGATGTGGTGCGCGGCCCGATGCTGGCGCACAAAGCTGAGGAAGAGGGCGTTGCGGTCGCAGAGCGTATTGCGGGACAGCATGGACATGTTAACTGTAACACGATTCCTTGGGTGATCTATACTTCGCCGGAAATCGCGTGGGTCGGCAAGACAGAACAACAGCTGAAGGCGGATGGCGTAGCATACAGGGCTGGCACTTTCCCGTTCTTGGCGAACGGTCGGGCGCGTGCCTTGGGCGATACCTCGGGCATGGTGAAATTCCTTGCGGATGCCAAGACCGACGAAATTCTG
>DCSW01000097.1:0-126 GCA_002325825.1 Collimonas sp. UBA1456 | reverse complement strand
CGCGCGCATCTGCCACGCACATCCATCTTTATCCGAAGCAACCAAAGAGGCGGCGCTGGCAGTAGATAAACGGTCCCTGAACTTCTAAGAGTCTGTTCAAAGTCTTTTGAAAATATGTTCGATATT
>DCSW01000013.1 GCA_002325825.1 Collimonas sp. UBA1456 | reverse complement strand
CAATACCAGGCTGCAATTAGTCAATTTTTTCTTTCCTCGCTTTAATGTTGTATTGAAAAAGTGTTGAAAAGATCTCGAACAGGTTCTTAGACATTCCGATTTTCGCTGTTGAATCAGCAACCGCGCTTTGCCAATGTACTGAAACAGGCCGCGCAAAATGCCGGTTGGGCCATCCCGCTGCCCAGCGGCCATTTCTGCAGTATCTCGCTGATGGAGCGGCATGACACCTACATGGCCCAGGTGGCCGAGATTTCGATAGATGCTGATAATCAGATCAAGGTGCATTCGGTGGTTGTCGTCGCCGATCTGGTCCAGATAGTCAATCTGGATACGGTCGAGACGCAGTTGCAATCGAGTGCCTCTTTTGATATGTCGACCGCGCTTACAGGTCAGATCACGTTGGAGAAAGGCTGCATCCAGCAAATCGACTTCGTCGATTATCCGGTAGTGCGAATGAACAAGATGCCGAAAATTGATGTCACTCCCGTCACCAGCACCAAGAAACTCGGTGGCATCGGTGGGTCTGCTACCGCGCTGATCGGTCCGGCGCTGGCTAACGCGGTGTTTGCAGCAACCGGCAAAGAGGGTGCGCAAGATGCCGGTGACGCCGGCGGGCATCACTTGGATCACTTGTTGCAAAGCTTCGAGCTGTCATGACTATCTCCGCACAATGCTGTTTGGCTCGTGTAGTGTAGTTTTGATAGATCGTATCCTTGGGCGCTGGCCGCCATCAATGCAGCTTTGAGCTGGTCTGCCGGCAATTGTGGCGTGCGTGACAAGACCCATAGGTATTTACGATTCGGATTCCCGACTACCGCCCAGCGGTAGTCGGAATCCAACCCGATGATCCAATAATCGGCCTTGAATGGCCAAAAGAACTTTACCTTGAGCTGACTGTTTGTCAAGCCTTCGACTACGCTGGCCTTGCCTGTGACGTCGTCAAATTCGGATTTGGTCCGGCAGCGGTTATACACATTAATGTTGCCATCGGAGGTCGGCGTATATTCTGCTGTCGTATCAGCGATGCAATTGCGTTGGAAGTGCATCGGAAAGCTAGCAATCTCAAACCACTTGCCGCTGTACTTGGCCATATCGACTGAGGCCACGCTGACGACTGGCGTGGCGATCTCAGCGTCGGCCAGCGCCAGAAGTGGCATTGCGGCCAACAGCACAACGGATAGCAGGTCAGAAATTCTCACGGTTTTTTTTGTTTCATTTCTCGTTTCAAAATCTGCCAATGTCGACGTTACCACAATAACATTTTCCGATATTGATCAAAAAAAATTCCCGGTATCGGCAGCGCTGAGATTATTGATCGCCGTTAAAAGACGCGTCGCTACCAACTCTGGAGATTGCAATTCTAGTCCAATTTTTTCGAATGGAGAGGACAGCCTGGTATCGATAGTTCCTGGGTGCAGTGCGATACAGATTGCATTGGGCTGACGCCGGTGCAGCTCGATCGCAGCGGTACGCACGAGCTGGTTGAGCGCAGCCCTGGAGGAAAGATAACTGTATCAGCCGCCCAATTGATTGTCGCCGATGCTGCCCACTTTTGCCAATAAGGTCGCAAACATCAATTTTCCTTCGCGTGGTAGCAAAGGCAGAAAATGCTTCATCAGCAATGTCGGACCAATCACATTGATGGCAAATATGCTTGCGCCATCTGTTTGGGATCAAGCCCGCGCCAGCTTTTCTCGGGCATGATCTGCACGCCATGCAGAAGACCGGTGGCGTCGACGATCAGATCGTGGCACGCCAAGTTGTTCGACATGGCGGCAGCAGACAATGATGGATGCCTCGTCACATAGAGGTCTATCGCTGGTGTACTGGCGCGGTTAAAACATATTGTATTGGCAAACCATGGGGCTGCTTGCAGCGCTTCAGCGAGCGCTGCGCCGATACTGCCGCTGGCGCCAATCACCACAGCCATAGCATCGTGTTGAAGCGATTTCATATCGATTATCATGCATTAATCGCTTCCAAATCACAGCTGGCCTTACGTAAAATATGCCGCAAGGCGCTTCTGAGGTCAGGGTAAAGAAAATCAAATCCGATCGACTGAAGACGCTGTGGCATAATACGCTGTCCCTCCAATAGTAAATCCGCTTGCTCGCCAAGCAGCAGGCGCAATGGCAAACTTGCGATCGGAATAAAACACGGGCGGCGTAAAACTCTTGCGGCTGTCTTGCTGAATTGCAGCTGGGAGACTGCCTCTGGCGCGACAAAATTGTAAGCGTCAATTGGCCTTGCCACGGCATAGCCGTGCTGCAGACAATGACTGACAACAGTAGCAACGCCGCGTAGCAGATCGTCTATGTGAATCCAGGAGAACCATTGCTGGCCAGAACCAAGCCTCCCGCCTATGCCAAGTTTGATCGGCAAGGTCATCATTGGTAGCGCACCTTGCCGTCCTAGAACCGCACCAAAGCGCATGCATCGTACTGCGACACCATATTGACTTGCTTTGTGTGCTGCAGCTTCCCAGTCCTGACAAAGTTGCGACATAAATATTGGCTGGCCCGTTGCGTTTTCCGCGATGGCCAGGCTATCGCCTTTTTTCTGAATGCCGTAGTAGCCGATGGCGGAGGCCGACAGCAGCAAACGCGGTTTGGTATACGCAGCAGCGATCCAAGCGATGATCGTTTCGGTAACCTGGATACGGCTTTGACGGAGGATTTGTTTGCGCTGAGTAGTCCAACGCCAACCAAGAATTCGCGCGCCGGCGAGATTGATGATGATATCGATACGCGAATTGAGCGGGAGTTCATACATGTTGCCGATGGATTCGACACCGCCACCGAAGAGGCGCGCCGCGCGGGCAGGGGTGCGGCTAAGGATGATGACATGGTGATCATTTGCAAGCAACGCGTGAACCAGGCGTTGGCCGATAAAGCCGGTCGCTCCGGTAACCAGTATGCGTTGCAACGTGTAGCCGAAACGAATGCGCGCAAAGCTATCTTCAACACCAGAGAGGTTCATAATGTGCACCTTTTTTGTGTGATATCTCCGTAAAAAGATGGATATTGGCCATCACCAATGGCGGCTGTGCCATATTCTCCGCAGATAGTGCTGATCACTGTGCTCTTTCAAATTCACTCAATTCGATCATCAAATACGAGCACATGGCTGTTTTGATCATTTTTGTGATGATTACGCGCTTCCGACTATACGCCTGCCGGGAATAGCGGTGTTGATAAATATGTGCCATATTGTGCACGTATTTATATTTGACGTAGAGGGCGAAAAATGACAAAAACACAACCATTGCGGCGAACAGGAAAGCCAATGCCAACGAAATGCTATACAGCATAGTCACTTACCTTCTACAAAAAATAAATCCACAACATCGGATGGCTGCCATCATCAGCGGCTTACCTCAGACAAATAGGGATAGGCGAGGCGCAGACTTTTCACAATGGGATAATTTACCTTGATGTCTGATTGAAAATTTTGTGATGTATCTCAATGCGCTGGCCGTCGCTGATTGCCGAAAACAGCCATAAAATCAACAGCGGACCAGTACTGCACAGCCGATCCATCGATCTTTCTTGGTCTAATAAGTCTTTTGTAATTAGCTTCCTACACTCGCGACTTGTTTCCTGCGAATGCGGGATCGTCGGTACATTGCATCATCACTGCCGCGTAAAATACGTCGGCACTGCATATAGCATCGTTACTTTTCTCATAACCTCACATTCACAATGTCCTTTGAGGATCACTGCCGGCTTTCCCGGAGCGCTGAATGAATTTCTGCGTCAGGCTTCAGGATAACCATGTGGTTGACATCTAGCAGACGATCGTGCTATGCATGTATCATGGCACCGACAATATATGAATCAGAAACCGACTCAATATTGCCGTCAATTTCTGTATTGATAGCACCTACCAAAGCCGCATTCTGCTATGTCGCCAATAACCAAAATATCAGCAATCGTCTCGACATAAGGCCAGTTTCAATAACTGATACAACCTATGCCTATGCAAACGACGGCTGCGCCCTCAACCGACAAGACAAGAGCACGCAAACTGTCGTATCGGCTAATTCGATATTTTTTCAAGCAGTATTAAGATACGCAAACCAAGCCTATCTGTCCATCTTGCAACCTGTAATTTAGTAAAATCATCCGTTCAATAACGGTTCAATATAAAAAATTCCGACCAACACATCAAAAATTATGCTCGGGCAGATAGCGATGTCGTGCTAGTCAACGACATTTTTCTGGCCGGCGTTGCCGCCCGATTGGCAGACTGATCGGCGGAAACTTTGCGCGTCTGAGGGGATGTCGTTACCAGGTTCCCGATCCGCAGCGTTCCCTGCATGGCAGGTGGTTGTATACAGAGCCACAGATCAGCCGCCTTGGCGCGATCAGGCGATGGCTCGACCATGGGTACCCGATTAGCAGCCTGGCGCAACTGCCGATTGAGCAGTTGCTGGCGTTGCTGATATCCGCATGCTCAGGCGACATAATGACACGCACTCTCGCGTCGCTTTGATTGACGATGGGATGGCCAGGCTTTTTGCTGCGCTGCGTATCTACAAATCTGCCCGGGACTGAAATTTATCTTCACTCACGGCGACTTGTACGGCGCGACGCGTATGTTGATGGAGAGCGCTATCGACTTGTCGTTGATAGATGTGTTGGTCATCGAGAACTGTGAGTTAGTCGAGAATATTGCGACAGTCATTATCAAATTACGTCACTCGACGGGCATCAAAGCGGTGGTGGTCATGTGTCATTTTGTTCCAGTTCAACGATTCGGCGTTTGTACGAGGCCGGTTGCCTGGTAGCGCGGGTGCCGTCGGAACCGAGTGAATATTGATGCTCTGTAATGCGGCGATTGCGGCAGAATCGATGGCCACGCCATCTGATGCGAATATCGTGCAGTTAGTAAATAGCGACGCGCTTATCCAACCGCGTTACCTGGAACCACCCCCGGCATTTGGCGGAGATTTTGATCGGCAGATTTGAACGCTATAGCGCCGATTGTGGCATACATAATGAGGCAGACGAGATATTGCATGAAACACTATGCAGCGCGGCTGCCAGAGCGTGAACCATTCTGAAACTCACCATGGGAAAATTGGCACTGGCTGAAGGGTTGCTGCTATCCAAACTCCCCTGATTTACATGCCACCTAAACGAAAGACATTGTCTAGGGCGGTAAATTTACGGCGCGAACAACGACCCAGGATTGTTAGCCTGGGTTGATTAATCGTATTTGTATCGCCTCTCAGGTATCTGGCCGCACGCTCAGCAGCATCTCAACCGTATGCTCTTGTTGGTCATCAACCAGCGGGGTATAGCTATCGGCCTGCTCAATCTCATTCAATCAGAAATTCGCCGAGTTCTACCCAAGTTATCTCAACCAGCACAGCAATCGCACTTACCGCCAGCTGCATTTTGTTGGCTCGACACTGGCGCTGATCGCGCTGCTACTGACCGGCTCTCTGCCTTGGTTACTGATAGTGCCGGTTTGCGGTTATGGTTTTGCCTGGATCGACCCTTTCGCATTCGAGAAGAACCGTCTCGCCACTTTCAAGCAGCCGCTCTACTCTTGCCTCGACGACTGGGTCATGTATTGGCAAATGCTAACCGGATAAGTTGCGTTCTAATCAAAAACGATTCAGCGCAACGTGAAGCGTTTGTATCGTAGAATAAGTGCCTGTTTATACCTAGGCATCATTTCAGCGATTGATCGAATTCCGCGACGGCTGCCCTGATATGGGAACAAGGAAGTTAAATGGAGACCAACAGCACAGACACCGCGCCAACCCCTGAACGTTGCACGCAGTCCAGTGAGCCACGGGATCAGCAGGCGCCAGCGACGAAACCGAAACGGTTCGCGATGAATTATTCGCCCCCGACCTACCGCGGCTTGGTGCGAATCAGTTACTTCTAGGAGCAGCTAGCAGCCCACACCCGCCATCGACAAAAATCAGGCTATATTAAATATAGGCCAATTTAGGCCTTAATCCCGCACGTTGGCCACCTGTGTAAGGTGTGATGCCAGCGTCTGCTCCATACTGCGCTCGATGGCTACTTCCACCTGCAATGCCAGTGCCGATTCAGTTACTTTGCCGGTGACCAGGTTGCAGATGAACAAAACGAAAGATGCTAGCCAGTTGCAACACATCCGGAGTGACTAGCAGGATCCAGCCGTCGACGCTGACCCGCATCTTGCGCCCGCAGTGACTACGCGTCGGCATGTCGGTCTGTATCGAACAGATCCAGCCGGCTTCCCGCATCTGTCGCAACAAGCTTTCCGATTCATCAAAATCTAGCCGTATCTGCACCGCATCCACCGCAGCGCGAACTGTTGCCGCCGCGCGCCTGAGATAATGTACGCGATACGCATCATAGCATCGACGAACGCACTACCCGGCGTCGGCACGTGCCACCAGCGCTCGTATTTCACCACCCGCAACGCTGCTACCAGAAGGGCGCCAAGCAGCGTCACCATCCACAGCATATAGAGATTCACAGCAGAAAGATCTGCAAAGCCGCCAGCGCGCCGTAGGCCATAGTGTAAGTCAGAAACTGGATCATATACGTGGCAAAAATCCGCTTGGCGATCTCAAACGCAATACCGGCCAGCAAGTCGCCACAAACAGCATCGCGCCAATTGACCCGCTGGTTTGGTACCGCCACATACAATAACGCGAAAGTGCCGATAGTCAATGAGACCGATACTAACGTGTAAAACCAGGCACCGATTCAAATCACCACCAGCCCGTTGGCCGCGACTAACAAAGAGGAAGTCGCTGTGATCGAGATACTGATTAGCAACGGCCCCAGCGTGATGACCATCCAATATACCCATCAATACCCGCTGCAGCCACGACCGCTGTCTCTTGACACGCCAGATGCGGTTGAATACATAATCGACAGTCGACATGATCGTACCGAAGTCACATGATCAGCATAACACCGCCTAGCGCCGACAGGCGGACCGATTTGGTCTCAAACTGGCCGAGATAATTGAGGATCGTGTCAGCCACTCTCTTAGACATCAGGCTGTGCACGAAACATGCTCCCATCGAGGCTCGGAAAGTACCTAACAATGGGAGCACCGCAAAGATTGCCAGCGCGTCGATGGTCAGCATCGGCATCAGCACCAGGATCATCGTAAGGGTAAGGCTGCCAGTCACTTGCGGCAGACGCTCCTCGCCCAAGCGCCGCGTCGCAAAGCTGAACAGGTCGCACAGACCCGACCAGGACAGGCTGCGTAATCCAGGAATTTTATGAAGCTCATGCTTTACCTAATGTAGTCCATCAACTTAGGCGCATCAACACGCATTTTGCATCATGAACCGAGGCTCAAGCGTCTTATAATACCAAGTATGAACTCATTCAACATTATCATTAATACACCGATTCTGGTTTTGTACTACTCACGCCATGGCTCGACTCGCAAACTGGCCGAGTTGATCGGCCAAGGCATTGACTCGGTGGCGGACTGCGAAGCAAGGCTGCGCACGGTGCCGGAAGTATCGACCGTAATCGAAGCCAGCGCACCCGAGGTTCCTTTGGAAGGCGCGCCCTACGTCGAATTGACCGACTTAGTTGAATGCGCTGGCCTGGCGCTAGGATCGCCGACCCGCTTTGGCAACATGGCCGCCGCCATGAAATATTTTTGGGACGGCACCACCACCGGCTGGCTAGCCGGTACCCTGGCCGGTAAGCCAGCCTGCGTATTCACTTCCACCGGCAGCCTGCACGGCGGTCAGGAATCGACGCTGATGTCGATGATGACACCGCTCTTGCATCACGGTATGCTGGTGATGGGTTTGCCCTACACCCTGCCAGAACTGATGGCCACCTCCAGCGGCGGCACACCCTATGGTGCCAGCCACTGGTCGGGCATGAACGGCAACCAACCGATTTCCGCTGAAAGCCGCACCCTGGCCATTGCCCAGGGACGCCGCCTGGGCGAAACTGTACTAAAATTGACAGCACCGTTCAACACAGGTCAACGGAAGGCATGATGACCACCAAACTGGAACCGAGCACACAAACACACCCACTGCCGTACGCAGCCCGCCAGCTGCGTTTCTTCTTATACTGCGGCGCAGTCAGCAGTTTGCCGACCCTGATCGTGCTGTGTGTAGTCTTGGAATTGTTGCTGGCGCCATTACGCTCGGGCGGATCCATGGATGGCGCTTAAAGTCCTGCCACTACTGCTGCAGTTGAGCAGCGTCATGAGTCCGCGACACCAGCGACAGCAACCTCACCTCCACCAGCCTAGGCTAGCTAGAAGGCCACAAGTCGTTCTCAGCTGTATCTTCTACTGTGTACCATCCTGTATTTGCGGCCTGATAAAAAACCGCTAAGCAGGCCGCGCAAGATGCAATCAAGAAAGCGTCACAATAGTTAAAAGTCAGGCATGGGTTGGGGTTGATTCTGAGTTCATAGTTAAATTTGGACGTGTACTCAGCGCCCCTTTAAACTCCTATAACATATACAAGAACAAGAAGCGGCCGAGGACAGCTGCACCATCGGCGGCAACCTGTCGCCCAATGCCGGAGGCACCTCGGTACTACGCTACGGCAATACCCACGCACTTCGCCTCGAGCTCGATCTCGGGCCTGAAGTAGCCCATGGGTGCCGAAGAAATGCTCGGCATCATAACCGCCGCCGTCCTCAAGATATTCCCGCAAGTGCAAGTGACCGCTTTGGCGGCAGTGCAAATCTCGACCGATGCATTACGATTGCTGAGTCTAGCGCAACAGTGCTGCGGTGCTATGCTGACCGGTTTCGAACTGATGTCTGACCTATGCCTGCAACTGGTCGCTAAACATTTTCCGCAACCATCCCTTACCTTTTTTGCCGAATGTCACCCGCAATACGTGTTAATGGATCTGTCAGATAGCGAACCTGCCCCCTATGTAAATACGCTGCTGGAAACCGTGATCGGCGCCGATCTGGAGCAGGAAATTTGCCAAGATGCAGTACTGACCACTTCCACCACACAATCGTGCGCGCTGTAGCAGTTACTCGAAGCATCTCCTCGGAGCAAGCCAAGAAAAATAAGAACATCAAGCACGATATATTACTGCCGATTTCCCGCATAGCTGAATTTATTGCCGTCACCGACGCCTTGCTGCGACAACATTTCCAGGATTGCCGCAACGTCACCTTCGGCCATCTCGGCGATGGCGACTTGCATTGCAACGTCTCGCCAGCGCTTGAAGTCAGCGAAGAGCCATTCATTGCACGCCAGGCGGAGATCAACCGCATGGTACATAACAGCGTCGACAGCATGGGTGGCTCAATCTTGGCGGAACATGAACCGGGCGCTCTCAAGCGCGAAGAAATTCTACGCTACAAGTCGTCGGTGGAGATAGCGTTGGTGAAAACCATCAAACAGGCACTTGATCCGTTGCAACTGATGAACCCGATCAAGGTCATCTACGCACTCAAACCAGTGAGCGAGCTGTCAACATTACCGCCTTACAATATGACATACCAAGCCTGTATGCGGCGCACCCAAACAATGCGTTAACTCTGGGTCAGCAAAAAAATGCATAAAGCGGAATATGATATAGACTGTCAAAAATCGTTGCCTTTTCTCGATTGCACTAATTTATGTCAAGTGCTGCTGTATCCTGGGCGCAAGATACTAAGACTCAGGATGCAGCAGCGCCATTGAACGATTCGAAAAAATGCCACGCATTAAGGAGATCAAGCTGCAATTTCATTTTGTGTTCCTGTGGCTGGCGATCGGAAACCCGCTGCAGTTGCAGGAAGTCATGGGCGAATTTTGATTCAATCACTTCAATGTTTTCGAGGGCAAGGAATGGGTACGTTACTGCGTGCGACGAATATAAAAAGGACGCGCTACGTCCCAACGCGTTTGGCAATTTCTGCCAATTGCTGGGAGCCATTGCCCATCATCCGGCCATGCTTTATTATCTCGACAACTGGCTCAGTAGCGGCGTCAATACGCTGGAAGCCAAGGATCCGCTTCAAGGGGCTCAATGAAAACTACAGGCACGAGTTGCTGAAGCTGAATACGATGGGCGTCGATAGCAGCTACCATTCAAGCTGACGTAATATCGCCGGCACGCATCCTGAGCGGCTGGAGCATCAATGAAAAAGGCATGAAAGATGGCCAGCCGGCATATATCTTCAAATTCGTGCCGTCACGATTTCGGCGACAAAGTATTTCTCGACCATACCATCAAGGGTAGCGGTGGCAGGAAGGCGAGCAGGTGATCGACATCCCGCCCGTCTTCCTGCCACCACGCATTTCATCGTCACCAAACTGGTCCAGTATTTCATCTAGGACAAACCACAACCGGCACTGACCGAAAAACTCGCCCGCCGCTTCCTCAGCAGCAACGGCGACATCAAAGCGGTGCTACATACGTTGTTCAATAGTCCGGATTCTGGTCGCGTAACAATTACCAGACACAATTCAAAACGCCGTATTAATATGTAGTGTCATCATTGCGTGCGACTGCGACGCCGGTGCAGCATATCAAGCCAGTCGACGGTATGCTGGGTCAGCTGGGGGTAGCCATTGTATGTCTGGCTGACGCCGGAGGGCTATAAATTTTCTGAAGAAGCATGACTCAATCCCGATGCGCTGCTGCGCCGTATCAATTTCTTCAATAGCTGAAGCAATGGCAAATCGCAGCTCGCCGGCGCTGCAGCTGCACAGCATGAGCACGATTGCAGCCGCAGCACCGAATCTGCGGGTCAGCCTCATCCTCGGCGGGCCGGATTTCATGAAGAGAGAACTTGGGAGGTAATGCCATGAAACGTCGCGATTTCATCCGCAACCTAGGCATCGGCACCAGCGATGGGAGGGATCCTGATTCCGATCGGTCTGTCCGGCTTCGTGGTGGCATCAGCCATGAAGCCACAGGCGAAAAGTCTTGGTCCGCAGCTCAAATAATGCTGCAGCACGATCTCGAACAAAACGACCAGCATGACCACCAGCGACGTCCCTCAGGGAGCCCTGAGACACGTAAAGCCGCTGAGAAACCAGTCGAGATCAAATAGCAAATGAATCACCGCCAACGTTGCCAACGCCGACACTAATGCGCACAACGAACGTTGCGAAACCGGCGACATCAGCTGACCGATGCGATGCAGACCGCACAAGATCGACAAAGACAAGAAGCAGGCTGGGTCGATCAACATCGAAGACGATTCGATGAAACTGCCAGACGTTGCGATTAGGCTCTCGGTACGCAAGAAAATTGCAACCATTAATACCAAATTCACGGCAAGCAGGATCCGAGACACCACGCCTAGATTACAACAATCCGGAATCACCAGCGCAACAGCCTGCTGCGCTGGTATACTATCGACACTTTTGTCAGTTTACATGGGTAAGGACATGAGTTAACGGAGCGGAAATTAGGAGTGGATTGAGTTGAAGGCGTTGATTAAATTTAATTAATTATTAATGTTATTTTACTCTTTTATAAAAGGCGAGCTCACGTTATCCCATCGGGATGCAAGCATAACGTGGATTTTCGGGGATGGTAATTTATCATTTCATGATTCATTGCACTTCCAAACACTCAATTATGACAACACAATTCTCCAAAAAAGGCGAAGCTTGGTCGGCTCGTTTTTCTGAACCAGTCTCCGATCTGGTAAAACGCTATACGGCATCGGTGTTCTTCGACAAGCGTCTGGCGGCAGTCGATATCCAAAGCTCACTGGCGCATGCCGAGATGCTGGTATATCAAAAAATCATTAGTGCCGCCGACTACGCGGCAATCCAGAAGGGTATGGCACAGATTCAGGGCGAGATAAACGGCGGCAAGTTCGAATGGCTGTTGGACCAGGAAGACGTCCACCTGAACATTGAAAAGCGTCTGACCAAGTTGGTCGGTGATGCCGGCAAGCGCCTGCACACAGGCCGTTCGCGCAACGATCAGGTCGCTACCGACATCCGCCTCTACCTGCGCGGCGCCATCGACGACATCAGCGGCTTGCTGCGCGATCTGCGCCTGGCTCTGCTAGATCTAGCGGAGCAACACGCCGACACCATCCTGCCAGGCTTCACCCACATGCAGGTGGCGCAGCCGATCACTTTCGGTCATCACGTGCTGGCTTACGTTGAAATGTTCGGCCGTGACGCCGAGCGCATGCTGGATTGTCGCAAGCGCGTCAACCGCCTGCCGCTGGGCGCCGCCGCACTGGCCGGCACCACTTTCCAGATCGACCGCGAACGCGTGGCCAAAACGCTCGGTTTTGACGACGTGTGCCGCAATTCACTTGATGCGGTCTCGGATCGTGACTTCGCCATTGAATTCTGCGCCACCGCCGCGCTAGTGATGACTCATATCTCGCGCATCTCGGAAGAAATGGTGATCTGGATGAACCCGTGCATCGGCTTCATCGATATTGCCGACCGCTTCTGCACCGGTTCTTCGATCATGCCGCAAAAGAAGAATCCCGACGTGCCGGAGCTAGCGCGCGGCAAGACTGGCCGTGTCAATGGCCATCTGATTGCCATGCTGACCCTGATGAAAGGCCAGCCGCTAGCCTACAATAAAGATAATCAGGAGGACAAAGAACCGCTGTTCGACACCATCGACACCCTGACCGATACCCTGCGCATCTTCGCCGCCATGGCGCGCGGCATCACCGTCAAACCGGAAGCGATGCGTGCCGCCGCCCTGCAAGGCTACGCCACCGCCACAGACCTGGCCGATTACCTGGTCACAAAAGGCCTGCCTTTCCGCGACGCGCACGAAGCTGTGGCGCATGCGGTGCGTAATTGCGTCGATCAGGACTGCGACCTGAGCGACTTATCACTAGAGCAGTTGCGCGTGTTTTCGCCGCTGATCGACGACGACATCTTCGCCGTGCTGACACTCGAAGGTTCGGTCGCGGCACGCGATCATATCGGCGGCACGGCGCCGCGCCAGGTGCGCCTAGCGATTCAGTACCTGCGCCAGCAGTTAGGCTAATGATTGGGCTCATAACCAACCTGACGGCAGGTTCGATGTTAGCGAGATTCCGAAACGCGGGGTATATTTGTTTGAATTGCGCAACATCACTTCAAAATCTACCCAAAGCCTCATTCTTCCGGAGGAAACATCCGCTTTACCTGGCCCGTGAGTAGTTAATGCGCCAGAAATTTTCAGATCGAACATTCCTTATACCTTGGTTCACTTTTGGTGAATCTTTACATACATCAAAATAATAATGCTTGCTAATTTCTTACTTTCTTACTTCATAGTGCATTTGGTTACGGTCGTGGCTTGTCTACTCGCGTGCAACCTCGTGTGGTAAGGAACGCTAAAAAAACGGTCTCTTGGAGAATATGTCAATGCAACTCAACACTATCTTGAAGACACTACCGTGACTGATGTTGACCGCCGGCCTGGGTAGCGCGGCGCACGCCGCCGATGTCAAGTTCAGCCTCACCGCAGCGCTCACCAGGCCCAGCCACCAAATACGGCGTCGCTATTAAAAACGGCTTCTTGCTAGCTACTGATGAAGTCAACGCCGGCGGCGTCAACGGCAACACACTGAAACTGATTATCGAAGACGAACAAGACAAGAAAGAAGAAGCCATCAACATCTTCAAGAAACTATTTTTCAAGGACAAGGCGCTGCTGGTGTTCGGTCCGACCTTGTCCAATGCGGCGTTCGCCGACGATCCGATCGCCAATGCCACCAAGGTCGCCGCCTTCGACACCAGCAAAACCGCTGATGGCATTACCGAGATAGATCCATTCACCTTCCGCAGCTCGGTCATGTGAGCCAACGTGATGCAAGTCACTACGCGCGCCGTAGTCAAGCATTTTGGCATCAAGAAAGTCACCATTATCTCCGGCAAGGACGACGCCTTCACCAATAGCGGCTACGACGTCTTCAAGGCGCTCCTGACCAGCCAGAATATCCCGGTCACCACCAAGGAATCGTATGCCAAGGACGATGTCGCCTTCAAGGCCTCGAATTCAGATGTCATCGTCTGCTGCTGTCTGACCGAAGAAGACGCCAACATCATCCTGCAGACCCGTACACCGGGAATGAAACAACCGTTCATCGGAGACAACGTCCTTAACTCACCGAAGCTGTTCGATATCCCCCAAGGCGCCGACGATAATACCATCATTGGCAGCCCGTGGTCGGCGAAAAATCTGACACTGGCCAACAAGAGATTCTTCGCCACGTACAAAGCCAAGTTCGGCAGCGATCCTGACCATTTCACGGCGTAAGTCTACGATGTCCTGCGCGTAGTGGCCAACGCGCCGAAGAAGATCAGGCTGAGCGGCGCCATCGATAAAAACCATATCACCCTGCAACAGGCTTTACCTTCGGCAAGGATTCAAGGCACGACTAGCAAGTTCGCCTTCCGCAAAGCGCCAGAAGTAGCCGGCAAGGAAGTCGTCTACGACGCACAGTAAAAAGCGATTGCGAGTATTGCCAAAGGCGACAAGTTCTTATTGCTAAAGTAATGTAGTCAATAGGGAACAGAGTTTTGGCGTCGCATCAGCGTGATGAACCATACTCACTGTGCGGCTCTGTCACTTATTGACGGTGCCTGGAGAAAAAATACCGCACCAACCTCGGAGAACTGTACTCCGTAGTCCGTTAATTGGGATCAGGATAAATTAAAGAAAATTTTCCATAATTGAACAATAATTCATCAACGCTCTACTCACTGAGCAACGTGTATGCGCGGTTTGCCTTGGACTTCATGCTGGTTTTTGGCATACTAGGCGTGGGTAATCTGTCGCACAGCACCATTTTCATGCTCGGTAGTTACGCCGCGTTTCTTCTGGTTGAACATCTGGTGCTGACGCTGTGGCTGGCGATGCCGACTTCCAGCCTGCTCGGTCTGAGCGAGTCGACTATCTGGTGCTCGGGACGCTGCGTGCGCGTCACGCGCCGCATCTAGCACCGATGATTGTGAGGATCGGCGTCGCCACCATCCTCACAAGCCTAGCTAAAGGTATAAAAGCCGCGTGACTAACCGG
>DCSW01000040.1 GCA_002325825.1 Collimonas sp. UBA1456 | reverse complement strand
CGGTTCGGAGCAGTTGACCAACTCACCCATCACGCCCACATCCTGGCACTTAAATGCTGCAATTGGACAATGCGAAGCCGAGCTGCGTCGTCATGATCGACGATTTTGTGAATGCCGGTTTGTTCCTGAAAAATTTTCTCAAACTGGCTCCACAATCCTTTGTCGCCGGCTCCCCCACTCACCAACCTGACCACATGACGACAACTAGCCGGCAACAAGAACGTAGAGTTGGCAGTCTTTTCGCAAGTCGTCGCCAATCCCAGCACGGACAGCTCATCGGTCGCCCCACAAGAGCAATCGGTCCACGTCAATTCCCGCCCGCCCGAACGGCCAAGAACGCTTGCACCACATCAAGCTCACGAGTGCGCTTGAACGGTGGCAAACTCTGCCAGATACGTCGACCATAGCCCTTCGATATCAACCGCGGATCGCAAATCATCAACACGCCACGATCCGTTTCATCACGGATAAGACGACCGGTGCCCTGCTTCAGGTTAATGATAGCCGCCGGCAACTGATGATGCATAAAACCATTCATACCTTTGGACTCGAGAGCATCGATACGTGCCGCTAATACCGGATCGTCAGGCGAGGAAAAAGGCAGTTTGTCAATGATCACCAGCGACAACGCTTCACCGCGCACATCAACACCTTCCCAGAAACTCTGACCACCTATCAACACCGCATTACCGGCGGCGCGGAAACGATCCAGCAACTCGGTGCGCCCGGCCTCGCCCTGCACCATCAGCGGAAAATCCAGATGGCGGGCCTCAAATTCGGCACGCAGTCTTTCCGCCGCACGATTAACCGCGCGAATCGTCGTACACAGAAGAAACGCACGGCCGCCGGCAGCTTCGATCACCGGCAGAGCGGCATCGATCACGGCATCGGTATAGTCCGGTGAATTAGGCTGCGGCAGATTCTGCGGCACATACAGCAAGCCTTGCCGGCCATAATCGAATGGGCTCGGCCAGGATTTAGCAGGTTCGTCCCACAAACCCATCTGTGAAGCGTAATGTTGGAAATCGTTATTCACCGCCAACGTCGCCGAGGTGAATATCCATGACCTGGCCACACCTTCGCGCTGCTTGTTGAAGATCGGCGCAATCGACAGCGGCGTCTGGTGCAGCTGCAACGAAGAGGGAAAAGCCTCAACCCACAGCACACTTCCCTCATCTTCAGCGTCATTACCCTTGGCGTTCTTGTGGGCCTTGGTACTGGCCGCCGGCGCACTATTCCAGTCATCCAGCCTGTAGCTCAGCTCGACCGCGCGAGTGCGGCATTGTTCAATGGTTTCGGCCCGCTCGGCTTGCCTCTCAAGTACCGCGCTCATGCCATGCAACTGTTCGCGCATGGTCTCCAACGCCGAAAAGAACACACTTGATGGTGCGATTTGATTGACCGCCAACCGTACCACATCCTGCGGAAATGCCAGCCGCAGATCACGCGCCGCTTTCTCAACCTGGAATACCACTTGCGTCCAGTCGGCGCCGTCGCGCGCATGCGACAAACCTTCCGCCAGTACATCCCGACACAATTCCAGGATTTGCAAAGTCGACACGGTATTGCCAAAGAATAGAGTCGCCACCTCCGGCAACTGGTGTGCCTCGTCGAAAATAATCGTGTTGGCGGACGGCAGCAATTCCGCCACGCCGCTATCCTTCAGGGCCACATCAGCGAAGAACAAATGGTGATTGACCACCACCACGTCAGCCTGCTGCGCTTCCTTGCGCGCTTTTATCACGAAACAGTCCTGATAATACTGGCATTCGGCACCCATACAGGTGTCGCGGGTCGAGGTCACCAGATTCCAGATTAACGCGGTCTCAGGAACCTTCGACAACTCGGCCTTGTCGCCAGAAGATGTGGTCTTCATGAAGCGCGAGATTTCGCGCAGGTAGCCAACGTCCTCGCGCGAGGTCATGCGACCGATCTGTAGCGTGCGCTCCAGATGGAAATGGCAGACGTAGTTGGCCCTGCCTTTCAGCAGCGCCACCGAAACCGGTGCACTCAATGCTTTACGGACAGTCGGAATGTCGCGCGAATACAATTGATCCTGCAGGTTCTTGGTGCCGGTGGAGACAATCACCTTGCCGCCCCACAGCAGCGCAGGCACGAGATAAGCGAAGGTTTTGCCAGTGCCGGTGCCGGCTTCGGCGATCAAAGTTCGCTGTTGGTCGATCGCCTCGGCGATGGCTTTGGCCATTTCAGTCTGTGCTTGACGTGGACGAAAGCCGCCCACCGCCTGCCCAAGCGGGCCGGTACTAGCAAACAAGCGGTCAACATCGTCGTCGTGTGTGCCGCGCGCCACAACAGCAACAGCAGTGATTTCGCCTTCAGCAGGCAAGGAAGAAGTGTCTTCGATCAAGGTAAATTACTGAGAACGGCTGATTACAGGTACATCTTATCAGCCTGAGTATGGGTTATCAGGCAGGGATATCAGGGATTAATTGCATTCTTAACAACGTTATCTGATTCTTCAGTTGCAATTTCCACTTCTTCAATCGACACAATTGCAATTCTTCGCACAGGACTTGATCCGTCATGGCGCGAATGGCGGCATCCAGATCGCGACGCTCGACTTCGAGTTCTATAATGCGACAAAGGATTTCTTCCAAATCAACCCTGGTCATATTCTAGCGCTGGATAATGTTGACACATGAAAAATCTTTAAAAAATAACACGTGCATATAATATTCTGTGATCTGCTTTGTTGCTATTGACAGAGCAACCAATAAAACCAAGTGTACTTGAATGATCACTGATTGATAGCAAGCTAACTGTCGACCGGAAAATACGGAATTATCTCGAACAGCATGCAATTTAAGCTACCCAGACGAATGAACCAATATAAGATCGAAGCAGAAACCGGCCAGCACATCGACGGCCCCAATTTTGCAGAACATACGATTGATCACTAGTACATGGAAAAACTAGTCAGTGAAGGCAAGCTATCGCGTACTGGGGCCAAATCACACAATCTATCGAACATCCTGCCCAATGCACTCGGCTCAGGAACTGAAACCCCGAACGTCACGATCGGCCGCTATACCGGCCTGAAATCCGGCGATACCTTTCTGCTCTGTTCGGACGGTCTCTCGCATTACTTTACGGAAGATGAGTTGATCGTAACCATTACAATGAACAAACCGCACGATGCAGCCGAGATGCTGATCACAAAAACTCTCAAGCGCTCCACGAGCCATACCTCTGACAACTGCGCATTTGCCATCGTCAAGCTGGTGGTGCCGGCCCCAAAGGCACAAAACTATACCGGTCCAGAAGATACGCCGCGCGGTATAGACCGCACGGCGCAAAGATGAGGCTGTAAAGCTAACATTTAATTAAGACGCCGACGCTGGCGGCACCGCTGCGAGCGCGGTGGCAGCCTTCTTGACGCTCAACTCCTTTGCCTTCTCAGCCTTGTTCACCGCCACTTCAACTCGGCGCGCCGCCGACTCTTGTACTTTCCGGTTAAAAGCGGCAATGTTGTCGGCACGCTGCTGCGCTTTCGCCGCTTCATCCTGCTACTTTTTTCAAAAGCATGCCATTGCTTCGCAATCCGCCTGTCGGCTTCGCCGGAATGCTTAGCAGTATTAGCAGCAACTTCTTTTCTCCTTTGCCGCGCTCTGCTCGAACTTTTCGGCATTCGACAATTCTTTTTCTTTCTGATCTTGCGCCTTCTGCACGGCTTCATCAGGCAAACTGACTTCGTGAATGCCGAGCACACGGTCGCGCTCATCCGCGCGCTCGCGGCGTAAAAAGGCGTTGGCGGCAATATCGACCAGACGAATCGCCTTCAACGCCAGGCGACGCTGCTTCTTGGCGTTGTCCAAGCAATGGTTCACGAAGAATTTCTGATAACAGGCACGCCGCTGCTCAAGATCGCGCGCCTCAACCTCGGCCTGGGCATTGGCGACATCAGCCACTGCCTTATTTGCGGTTTCTACCGTCGTCAGTGATTTCAGCGGATAGCGCGTTGTCAGTTCCATAGCCGGCTCGGCAACCGACTTCAATGAAGCCGCCGTATCTGCAGCCGGTGCTGCGACCGACCATGTCAACAGTGCGGCGGTCATGCTGATCAAGGCGGTACCCCGCTGTAAGCGAGCGATGGCTAGAAAAGGCGACAGAGCAGCCAAAATCAAAGAGGCAAATTCCACGTGATCCCATTCATTTCTCAACATTATTCAGGATTCACCGCAACGGCATCGATCTAGACGATCGAATCCGATTCCGAGCGCTGCTCTGCATCCATATATTCACGCGACTGCATCTCGACGATACGCGACACGGTGCGATGAAACTCATTGGCCAGCATACCTTTGGTGTACAATTTCTCAGGTGGTACTGCCGCCGACATGATCAATTTAATCTTGTGATCATAAAAAACATCGATCAACCATGTGAAACGGCGCGCTTCGGATGACATCTCTGCCGACATCTGCGGGATACCTGACAATATCACAGTATGGAAGCGGCTGGCAATTTCCAGATAGTCGTTCTGCGAGCGCGGGCCGCCGCAAAGGATATTGAAATAGAACCAGATCACTCCGCCAGCCCGGCGCAAGGCCTTTATTTTACGCGCTTCGATCTCGATCATCGGATCTTCATCGGAAGTTTCGGCAACGTCGGCAAAAGCATGCCGCAAGGCACGGTCGGTATCGGCATTGAGGGGCAAGTGGTAGGTCTGAACCTGTTCCATGGCGCGCTTCCGATAATCGATGCCGGCGTCGATATTCATCACGTCCAGGTTATCCTGCAGCAGCTTGATGGTGGGCAGCATGCGATCGCGGTGCAAGCCATCGGGATACAGCGTACTCGGTTCGTAGTTCGACGTCATGACAAACGACATGCCGTTGTCGAATAGCGCCTTAAGCAAGTTATAGAGGCTCATGGCGTCAGCAATATCGGAAACATGGAATTCATCGAAACAGATCAATCGATATTTCTTCACCACCCGCTTCGCCACCTCATCCAGCGGATCAGCAACGCCTTTGTGTTCGTCCATTTGACGATGCACGGCTCGCATGAACTCGTGGAAATGCAGGCGAGTTTTGCGCACCACCGGCACCACGGAATAAAAGCTGTCCATCAAAAATGACTTGCCGCGCCCGACGCCTCCCCATATGTACACGCCGCGCGGCACGTCAGGGCGATTGATCAAACGCCTGAACGAATTGGAGCGTTGCGCCTTGTACGCAACCCACTCATCAAAAGCTAGCTGCAAACGCTCAACTACATGCCGCTGCGCCTCATCGGACTGAAAGCCGCGCTGTGTCAGTGCCTGTTCATAAAACTCTAGAACGTTCATTATTTTTTCAATTCTTAATAGAAGATCAGCATCAATGCCAATGCCGCGACCGTTAAAATTGATATAATCTTAACAGATCATCAATCCTGATCTGCCATATCCGACACCCATTGCCCGCCAGCAGATAAAACGAAAGTGGGCGTGCTTGCGCTCGCCCACATCAACCTAGAACGACAACGGATCCGACTACAAAGGTCCCATGTCTATGAGCACGCGGCTAGGATAAACTTTTTCCTTGCCGCTTAGAGTCAGCGGCAGATTGACGCCAAGGCCGGCAGCGGCGCTACCGATCCCGCCGCTACCATCGGCAGCACCAATTCCGAAACTCAGAAAATCCAGCCCGAGAGGCGCACGGAAAATTACTTTGGACGTGTGATAGCCCGGCTTGTTGCATACCACGTACAAGTCGCCGTCTGCTATAACGATCAGCACATCGCCAGGATGTGGCAATATCCCAGAGACTGCTGTCGGTCTTGACCACACAACGTGCATCCACCAGATGTTGGCTGGCGAAAGTGACCTAGATCAATACGAGACCGTTATCCGATGCCGGAGTTACGCAGCCGCAGAGTAGCACTTCCAACGACAGAATCAGATAACGCATATTGCTTCTTCCTTAGAAACCCGTTCGAAATCTTTTCAGCACTTTTCAATACAATAATTACAGTGAGGAAAAAGAAAAGTGACTAATTGCAGCCTGGTATTGAGCTTAAGCTCACAGTTCTTCCAAAGTTTCCTGCATTTTTC